>JAYTAJ010000839.1:0-3306 GCA_043737575.1 Myxococcales bacterium
GAGCTCGGCACCCGGTTCGGCGTCAAGGCGGTCGATCTGATCGCCGACGGCAAGTTCGGCCACGTCGCCGCGCTCGAGAACATGCACGTCGTCGCCAAGCCGATCGCCAAGGCGGTGAAGAAGCTGAAGCTGGTCGATCCTGGCGGCGAGCTGGCGACCGCGGCGCGCGCGGTCGGCATCGAGCTCGGCGGCTGATCAGACTGGCGGCGGATCAGGCGGGTGCGGATCGAGGCGGGCGACCAGGACCGCGCCGTTGCGGACGTAGGTCGAGCCGGGCTGGGCCTTGGCGAGGGCCTTGCCGAGCGCGGCGGCGGCGGCGACGTCGCCGAACGAGCCCATCCCGGTCAGCGCGACCGCGGCGATCGAGCAGGTCATGAGCGGGAACTGGCGCAAGACGCCGTAGCGATCCTGGGCCTCGATCGAGCCGCGGCGGCGCTCGTCGCGATCGTAGTAGAGCGGGATCAGCCGATCGAACCGCGCCAGCAGATCGTGGCACAGCGGATCGGCGCGATCGCCCGCCACCACCATCACGAAGTCGTCGCCGGCGATGTGGCCGATGAAGTCGCCGGGCTCGCCGTGACGGCGCACCGCCTCGCGCATCAGATCGCCGGTCTGGCGGATCACCGCGTCGGCGCGGGCCAGGCCGAAGTAGTCGTTGAACGCCTTGAAGTTGTCGAGATCGAGGTAGCAGCACACCGCGCTGGTGTCGCCCGCGGCGATGCGGCGCTCGACCTCGTCGGCGATGGCGTCGGCGCCCGGCAGCTGGGTGGTCGGCGACGCGCCGAGCTCGCGGGTCGACCGCGCCAGGGCCTTGCCGACCCGCGCGACCAGCTCGACCGCGTCGAACGGCTTCACGACGTAGTCCTCGGCACCCGAGCGGAAGGCGCGGACCTTGTCGGCGGTCTCGCCCTTGGCCGACAGGAAGATGATCGGCGTCAGCGCGGTCGCGGGATCGACCCGCAGCCGCTCGGCGGTGCGGTAGCCGTCGATGACCGGCATCATCACGTCGAGCAGGATCAGATCGGGGCGGAACCGGCGGGCCTCGGCGAGCGCGGCCTCGGAGCTGCCGAGATCGCGGACCGCGTAGCCGGCCTGGCCGAGGATCTCGCGGCAGATCGCGCGCACCGAGTTGTCGTCGTCGACGACCAGCACCCGCGCCGCCTCGTGGCGGCCGGCGTCGGCGAGCAGCCGCGCGCACGCCTCGTGGAACACCGCCGGCTGGATCGGTCGCTCGAGGCACTCGTCGGCGCCGGCCGCGGTCAGCTCGGCGTGGCGCGCGACGTCGCCGAGCACCAGCACGCCGGCCTTGCGGGTCTCGGGATCGTGCTCGAGGATCGCGACCAGCGACGCGGCGTCGGTGATCGTGGCGCTCACCACCGCGAGGGCGATGGGATCGGCGCGGGCGGCGCCGAGCGCGGCGTCGGTGTCGGCGGCGACCACGACCTGGTGGCCGGCCGCCATCAAGAGGCCTTTCAACAGGTAGGCCGAGTGGGCGTCGTCGTCGACGATCAGGACCCGGGCGGCGTCGGCGGCGACCGCGCGCGGCGGCGGCGGCTCGGCGAGCACGCCGATCGGCTTGGACTCGGCGGGCAGGGTGAAGACGAACTTGGTGCCGGCCGGGCTCGACTCGACCCAGATCCGGCCGCCGTGGGCCTCGATGATCGCGCGCGACATGCCGAGGCCGAGGCCGGTGCCGACGACGCGGCGGCCCTGGGCGTCGGGCGCGGTGAAGACCCGCTCGCGCTCGGCGGCAGGGATGGGCTCGCCGTCGTTCCACACCGACACCCCGATCGCGTCGGCGACGGTCGGCGGCCCGAACACGTCGACGTCGATGCGGCCGCCCGCGGTCGCGAAGCGCATCGCGTTGGTGACCAGGTTGCCGAGCACCCGGGCCAGCTTCTCGGGGTCGGCGAGGATCGTGACGTCCTCGCGGGTCGACGTCATCTCGAGGTGGACGCCGCGGGCCCGGGCCCGATCGCGATAGCGGCCGGTGACGTCGCGGGTGAGCTGGCCGATCGCGAGCGGCACCCGGATCAGCTCGAGCGGGCCGGTCGCGCGCACGGTGTCGGCGATCTGATCGATCGACTGGCTCATGCGGGTCGCGGCCTGGCGCGCCATGTCGACGTAGCGGCGCTGCTTGTCGCTGAGCGGATCGGCGTAGCCCGACAGCACGATGTCGAGGGCGCCCGCGATCGACGTCAGCGGCGTCCGCAGCTCGTGGGTCATGAGCCGCACCAGCTCGCCGTGGCGCTGGGTCAGATCGCGCGCGCCCGCCATGTCGCGCAGCACCACGACCGCGCCGACCACCTGGCCACCGTCGGCGAACGGCGTGATCACCGAGTGCAGCACCGCGCTGCCGATGCGGACCTCCTCGCGCACCGGATCGCCGTCGCCGGCCGCGATCAGCTCGAACGGATAGAAGCCGAGCCGCGCGGTCAGGATCTCGGTGGTGACCGGCTCGTCGGAGGTCAGGCCGAGGATGACGCGGGCCGCAGGATTGAGCTCGACCGCGCCGGTGCGGTTGTCGGCGACGATGACGCCGTCGCTCATGGTCGCGAAGACCGAGCCGAGCTGGGCGCTGTCCATCGCCGCCAGTGTATCAGCTACCGGCCCTTCGGAACGTCGCCTCGAGCCGGGCGTAGGCGCCGCCGGCCGCGACCAGCTCGGCGTGGGTGCCGCGCTCGATGACCAGGCCGCGGTCGAGGACCACGATCAGATCGGCCGAGCGGATCGTCGACAGCCGATGGGCGATGACCAGCGTCGTGCGGCCGCGCATCAGCTCGGCGACGCCGCGCTCGATCAGCGACTCGGTCTCGGGATCGACGTGAGCGGTGGCCTCGTCGAGGATCAGGATCTCGGGATCGCGGACCAGGGCGCGGGCGAAGGCGAGGAGCTGCTTCTCGCCGGCCGAGAACGCGCCGCCGCGCTCGCCGACGGCGCTGTCGAGCCCGTCGGCGCGGTGCGCCAGCAGGCGATCGAGCCCGACCCGGGCGACCGCGCGCTCGATCTCGGCGCGGTCGATGGTGCGGCCTGCGGCGACGCCGCCGAGCGCGACGTTGGCGGCGACGGTGCCCGTGAACAGCGCGACGTCCTGCGAGACCACGGTGACGCGGCGGCGCAGCTCGGCGACCGGCATCGCGCGGATGTCCTCGCCGCCGACGGTGATGCGGCCCGCGGTCGGCTCGTACAGGCGGGTCAAGAGCTTGATCAGCGTCGACTTGCCGCTGCCGGTCGCGCCGACGATCGCGACGGTCTGGCCGCGCTCGACCGCGATCGACACGCCGCGGATGATCGGCTCGGCGCCGT
>JAYTAJ010000840.1:0-7522 GCA_043737575.1 Myxococcales bacterium
CATGACCTGGGCCGCCATCTGCGCCGCGTATCCCGATCAGCACGTCGGCCTTACGAGCATCGTGACTGACGGCGATCGCTGGTGGGACATTCTCTCGGCGCGCGTCATCTGCCACGGGGACTACGCGACCGTGCTCGCCCAGGTCGGGACCGGCCCCGGACGCCTCTACCCTGGTAGCCGTCACGCGTGGACCGGCAAGCGCTACGACGGCGCAGCCCACCTCGCGTTCAAGCTCGCGATGTACAGGCGTACGCGATGATCACGTCGTACGACAACACGTTCGAGCTCGTCGTCATCGAGGCGCACGTCGGAGGCAACGCGACCTCTCTGGACGTCCGACTCGTCGTCGACACCGGCTGCGCTCACACCACGCTGCGGCCTGCGTTGGCTCAGATGCTCGGCTATGGCATCGATCGACGGGTTCGTCCGTCGGCGGTCCGCACCGCGATCGGCGTGGAGTACGGATACATGGTGCGGGTCGCAACGCTCGACGCCCTGGGCCACGGCTTCAGCGACGTTCCGGTCCATGTCTACGAGCTCGCGACCGGCGACGACATCGACGGCCTGCTCGGCTTGAGCTTCCTCAACCAGCTCAACTACGAGATCCGGGCGCGCGAGGGCATCATCATCGCCGAGCGGGCGGACACGGGGCCGGTCAGCGGCGGATCGTGAACGAGCCGGCGTCGTAGCGCGGCGTCAGCTCCTGGACCTCCATGGTGTCGACGCGGGCGAGGCGGGGGCCGCGGGTGCACCAGTCGATCAGGGTCTCGAGCGGGTCGCTGTCGCCCTCGGCCTCGACGAGGACGCTGCCGTCGGGCTGGTTGGCGACGAAGCCGACCAGGCCGAGGCGCAGGGCCTCGGCTTGCGTCGACGCGCGGTACGCGACGCCCTGGACCTCGCCCCGCACCAGCGCGCGGATGCGGCGGCGTCCCGTCGAGGCTTGACCGGCCGGCATCGCTGTCCCTACTCTATCAGGACTCCCCGCGCTGCCTCCCGCTCGCTCTCGCCAACCCGTGGCCTCGCCACCCCTCAGCTCGCCGCCCAGCTCCGCGTCCGCATCGTCGGGCTCCAGCACCGCTGCGCTCGAGCTGGGCACGCTGCGGCGGATGGACGCCGACGAGCTGTACTCGGTCGCGCTGCGCCTCGGCGTCGACGACGCTCGCGAGCTGCGCCGCCAGGACGTCATCCTCGCCGTGCTCGAGGCCCACGCCGATCGCCGCGGCGAGACCCACGCCGAGGGCGTGCTCGAGGTCCTGCCCGACGGCTTCGGGTTCCTGCGCAGCCCCGAGCACACGTTCCAGCCCGGCGCCGACGACGTCTACGTGTCGCCGTCGCAGATCCGCCGCTTCGGCCTGCGGACCGGCGACACCGTGCGCGGCACCGTCCGCGCGCCGAAGGAGACCGAGCGCTACTTCGCGCTGCTCCGCGTCGAGTCGGTCGAGGGCGGCGCCCCCGATCAGCACCCGCACCGGGTCGACTTCGACGATCGCGAGGCCCGTCCCGCCGACCGCAGCCTGTCGCTGGTCGGCGCGCCGCCGTGGCTGCGGCTCGCCGATCTGTGCGCGCCGCTCGGCTTCGGTCAGCGCATCCTGGTGCGGGCGCCGCCGCGATCGGGCAAGAGCGCGCTGCTCGGCGCGCTGACCCGCACGCTGGTCGCCAACCACCCCGAGGCCCACGTCACGCTGGTCGCGATCGACGTCCGCCCCGAGGACGAGGCCGAGCTGGCCCGCGGTCTCGACGGTCACGTCGCGCTGTCGACCCTCGCCGATCCGCCAGCGCGCCACGTCCAGCTGGTCGAGATGCTGGTCGAGCGCGGCAAGCGCCTCGCCGAGCGGGGTGGCGACGCCATCGTCGTGATCGACTCGCTGGGCCGCCTCGCCCGCGCCCAGAACGTCGTGACCCCACCGACCGGCCGCACGCTGGTCGGCGCCCTCGACGCCGCCGCCGCGGTGCGGCTGCGCCGGATCTGGGCCAGCGCGCGTCGCCTCGCTGACGGCGGCTCGCTGACGATCGTCGGGACCCTCACCACCGAGAGCGGCCAGCGCATCGACGAGGTCCTCGCCGACGATCTGGCCGAGACCGCCGCGGTCGAGCTGGTCCTCGACCGCGCGATGGTCGACGACGTCCCGACCCTCGATCGCGCCGCGTCGTTCTCGCGCCAGGCCGAGCGGCTGGTCGCCGATCGCGCGTCGTGGCGCCGCGCCGTCGGCCACGATCGCGCCGCGTTGCTCGCCGCGTGCACCGACGCCGCGCCCGATCGCGCCGCGGTCATCGCCGCGCTCGATCGCTGACTTTGTGCCGCGGGCGCGCGCCGGGGCGACGGTCGTCGTGGATAATGTGCCGCCATGGCCCGCGTGCTGCGACTGCCGGATCACGGCCGGCTCATCGTCTGCACCGACCTCCAGGGCTGCCTGCGCGACTTCCACCGCATCGTCGAGATCTTCGACGAGGTCCACGCCGCGACGGACGGTGACGCCCACCTCTTGTTTACGGGCGATCTGATCCACGGCCCGCTGCTCGAGGAGCGCGACTGGCCCGACTTCCTCGGCGAGTACTACCGCGACGCCTCCGACGAGGTGATCGACGAGCTGGTCGTGCTCACGATGCGCCACCCCGGCCGCATCCACGCGCTGGTCGGCAACCACGAGCACGGCCACATCGGTGGCCCCCACACCGCGAAGTTCGCCGCCGACGAGGTCGCGGTCCTCGAGGCTCGCCTCGGCCCGGTCGCCGCCGAGCGCCTGCGCGAGGTCCTGCGCACCTTCGCGCTGGTCGCGATCGCGCCGTGCGGCGCGGTCTTCACCCACGGCGCCCCCGCCGCCACCGTGTCGTCGATCGCCGAGATCGAGGCCGCGCCCCTCGAGGGCTTCGAGCTCGGCTCCGCCCTCGACATCCTCGACGCGCCGGTGATCGGCCCGATCCTGTGGGCGCGCTCGGCCGCCACCGACGTCGCCGCGCGCTTCGTCCACGCCGTCGGCGGCACCTTCTGCATCTACGGCCACGACGTCATCCCCGAGGGCTTCGAGCGCATCGGCGACGAGCAGATGGTGGTGTCGACCAGCTTCGGCGTGTTCGACGCCCGCAAGGTCTACGTCAGCCTCGACCTCGCCGCCCACTACCGCTCGGTCCGCGAGCTGCGGGTCGGCCACGAGATCCTGCCGCTCTATCCGGAGCTTGCAGAACCCAGGCTCCCCCTGGGCCGCTGACGCTGGTGTCGCTCGGCGTCTTCTGCTACAAGCTGCGTCCGCGAACACCCCGTCACCCCCCGACGCACTCACGCGTCGGCACGCCGGGACCCGCGAGGAGCCGCCATGAGAGACACCACCGCGCATCCGCACTACCGCCCCGCCAAGATCTCGTGCGCGTGCGGCACCATCTACGACACCTTCTCGACCCGCGGCGACTTCGCGGTCGAGATCTGCTCGAAGTGCCACCCGTTCTATACGGGCACCCAGAAGCTGATGGACACCGCCGGCCGCATCGATCGCTTCAAGAAGCGATACGCGGTCAAGACCTGAGCTTCTGAACCCGGTGCGTGGCGCGACGCATCCGTCGTGTTGATCGGGCGGGGTCACGTAGCGCGAGTGCTCCACCCGGATCGCGGATCCGGATCCCGGATCAGCGTGACCCCGTTGTCGTGATCGCCAGGTGACGCAATGTTCGACGAACCTCGCTTCCACGACAAGATGGCGGCGCTCGGCCGCCGCCACGAAGAGGTGACCGCGCGGCTGGGCGATCCGGAGGTGATCGCCAAGCGGGCCGAGTTCGGCAAGCTGTCGCGCGAGTACGCGGAGCTGGGGCCGCTGGTGAAGGCGTGGGGCGAGTACCAGAAGCTGCGCGCCGATCTGGAGCAAGCGCGGCAGATGGTTGGCTCGGACGATCCGCAGATGCGCGACCTGGCGCGCGACGAGGTCCGCGACCTCGACGGTCAGCGCGACACGCTCGAGGCGGCGATCAAGGTGATGCTGCTGCCGAAGGATCCGCTCGACGCCAAGAACACGGTGCTCGAGATCCGCGCGGGCACCGGCGGCGACGAGGCGGCGTTGTTCGCGGGCGACCTGTACCGGATGTACATGCGCTTCGCCGAGCGCCAGGGCTGGAAGGTCGAGATGCTGTCGGCGTCGGAGGGCGCGGCCGGCGGGTGGAAGGAGATCATCGTCCTGGTCGACGGCAAGGACGTGTTCTCGCGCCTCAAGTTCGAGTCGGGCGTGCATCGGGTGCAGCGGGTGCCCGCGACCGAGGCCCAGGGCCGCATCCACACCTCGGCGGCGACCGTCGCGGTGCTGCCCGAGGCCGAAGAGGTCGACATCAAGATCGAGGACAAGGATGTCCGCGTCGACGTGTTCCGCGCCGGCGGCCACGGCGGCCAGTCGGTCAACACCACCGACTCGGCGGTGCGCATCACCCACCTCGCGACCAACCTCGTCGTGATCTGCCAGGACGAGAAGTCGCAGCACAAGAACAAGGCGAAGGCGATGAAGGTGCTGCGGTCGCGGCTCTACGATCACGAGCTGGCGGCGCGCAACGCCGCCGAGCGCGACGCCCGCCGCACCATGGTCGGCTCCGGCGATCGCTCGGAGAAGATCCGCACCTACAACTTCCCGCAGGATCGCGTGACCGATCACCGCATCGGCCTCACCAAGCACAACCTGCCCGCGGTGATGGACGGCGACCTGATCGACATCATCGAGGCGCTGCGCGCCCACGACCAGGCCGACGCGCTGAAGGCGCAGGTGTGATCGCACCGCGCGCCGCACCCGCGGCGGCGCTGCTCGCGACCCTGGCCTGCGGCCGCGCGCCGGTCCGGACCTGCAACGACGAGCTGGGCGGCCGCTGGCACGGCGCGGCGGGCCCGTACCACCTGCTCGACCTGCGCGGTCGCGTCGAGCTGTACCCGACCTTTCGCGATCTGCCGGCCGATCTACCCGCGGGCGTCGTCGCCGCACCGTCGGTGATCGATCTGACCCGCCGCGCGAACAGCGAGCTGATGCGCGGCACGATCACGCGTCGCTACGAGCGCGGCACCGACTTCTGCCGGATCCAGCACGCCGCGACCTTGGTCCGCTGCGGCGACGATCGCCTGACCATCGAGATCGTCCTACCGCAGCCACCGACCGACTGGATCCGCTGCACCGGGCCATCGGGCCCCGCGACCACGCTCGACCTGCGGCGCTGAGGATCCGAGGGAACCGAGGATCCGAATCTCCTCTGGGAGTCGAGTCGGAATCGCAGTTCTGACCAACGCGCTGAAGCGCCGAGGCCAACCCGCTACTGGACGCGCTTCTCGAGGGAGCCGTGCATCTTGCTGTCGTCGCCGCTGGAGTAGCCCTCGTGCAGCTCGCGCACGATGCCCTTGGGATCGATCACGTAGCTCGACGGCTGGATCGGCGGCGAGTAGATGTCGGCGGCGGCGGTGCTCGACTCGGGGGCGTAGACCCGCACGAGGTTCTTCAGCCGCAGCCCGTCCATGAACTTCTTGCCCTTCTTCGGATCGTTGTCGAGGTTGACCGCGACGAAGACGACCTTGCCCGTCCACTTGGTGGCGAGCTTGTCCCAGGCCGGCAGCTCCTTCTTGCACGGCTTGCACCACGAGCCGCCGAACGTCATCACCACCCACTTGCCGCGCAGCGCCTTCAGCTTGAAGGCCTTGCCGCGGGCGTCCTTCGCGCCGTCGAGCTCGGGGGCGCGATCGCCAACCTTCACCTCGGCGGCGGCGACCGATGGGGCGACGGCGAGCGCGACCAGCACCGCGAGGCTCGCAAGGATCGAACGATGCGGAGGGCGCATGAGTGTCCTTTCAGACGGCCGATCGGGATCGAGATTCAACGCGGCGTCGTCGGGGCGGGCGCAGGGGTCGGGGCGGGCGCGGGAGTCGGCGCGGGCGCCTCGCTGGGGGCGCGCACCGCGATCTCCTCGTCGATCGCCATCGCGAAGTACTTCGGATCGGCCGGCCCGCCGTAGATGCGGCCGTTGAGGAACAGGGTCGGCGTGCCGTCGACGCCGACGTCGGCGCCGTCGCGCTGATCGGCCTTCACCCGCGCCTCGGCGATGATGAAGTCATTGTCGTAGCGCGCCAGATCGAGCCCGAGCTGCGCGGCGTACTTGCGGAGGTCGTCCTTCTTCTGGTTGCCGAACTTGTCGAACACCAGGTCGTGCATCTCGTGGAACTTGCCCTGGGCCCGCGCCGCGATCACCGCCTGGGCCGCGCCGAACGAGTCGGGGTGCTTGGCCTCGAGCGGATACATCTTGTAGTAGATCTTGATCTTGCCCTTGTTCTCGGTGATCACGCGATCGAGCACGGGCTTGAGCTGCACGCACGCGGGGCAGCCGTAGTCGAAGAACTCGACCAGCGTGACCGGGGCGTCGGCCGAGCCGACCATCGCCGCGTCGGCGAGGTTGATGGTGACGACCTTGTTGTTCTTGACGTAGCGCTCGTCGTAGATCTCGCGGACGATGTCCTCGGACTGTTCGTCGACGATCAGCTCGTTGACCAGGCGCACCGCGAACGGCGCGCGCTTGCAGCTCGGGTCCTGGGCGACGCTGGTGCGCAGGCTGTGGGCCTTGCCGCACGGCGACGACAGCGCGCCGACCATCTTGTAGAACAACTCCTGCTTCACCGACGGCAGCTTGCTGACGTCGAAGCCGGGCAGCGGGGTCTTGTCGACGGTCGCGACGGTGCCGCCGACCGCGCCCGAGCCGCGCTTCGCCGCGTCGGCCGCCGCGAGCACGTCCTTGGGGTTGGTCTTGGGCGTCCCGCTGTCCTTCTTGCACGACGCACCTGCGAGCAGGCCGATCGCGACGATGGCGGCGAAGGGGGCGGCGAACCTCGAGACGTTTTCCTTGCTGATCCGCGGCGTTTGCACGGCTGAGGTTGTAGCGAGCGGGCGCGCCGCGCGCAAGGACGCAGCGTCTTGACGATCCGCGTCAGGCCGAGTAAAACCCGACTGAATGACCGTTCATTCACCGGAGGCTCGAGCCGGACGCGTCGGCGCGGACGATCGCGCCGCCAAGCGCGACCGCATCCTCGACGCGGCCGAGCGAGTGTTCGCGCAGCGCGGCTTCTTCGCCGCGAAGGTCACCGACATCGCCCGCGAGGCCGGGGTCGCCGACGGCACCATCTACCTGTACTTCAAGAACAAGGACGATCTGCTGATCTCGCTGTTCGAGTCGCGGATGGAGCGCGTCAACCAGATCCTCGCCGACGCGATCGCCACCGAGCCGCGGCCCCGCGATCAGCTCAACGCCTTCGTCCGTGCCTACCTCGCGCTGATCGTCGAGCAGCCGACCGCGGCCGAGGTCCTGACGATCGAGCTGCGGCAGTCGACCAAGTTCATGCGCGAGTACTCGGCGCAGCGCTTCGGCGAGCTGTTGCGCTTGCTCGCGGGCGTCATCGCCGCGGGCCAGGCCGCGGGCGAGCTGTCCGACGCGGTGCCGGCGCCCCACGCGGCCCGGATGATCTTCGGCATGCTCGACGAGCTGGCCCTGGCGTGGCTGCTCGGCCGCGCGCCGCGCCGCCGCGATC
>JAYTAJ010000841.1:0-7521 GCA_043737575.1 Myxococcales bacterium
GGGCTCGGCCGCCGAGGCCGCGGGCGCGCTGCTCGCCGAATTCGGCAGCGGCGGCGACTGGGCGCCGCTGGCCGCCGCGGTGGTCGCGCGGGTCGACACCGGCGGCGCCGACGCCGAGCTGACCGCGACGATCCTCGCCGCGATCTCGGCCGCGAAGCTCGACGGGCTGCCGAGCTGCCAGCGCCTGCAGGCCCACGCCAACCCGGCGCTGCGCACCGCGGCGCGCGACTGCGTGAAGGCGCTGACCGGCGAGGATCCCGGCCCGGTCGCCGCCGCCGCCGCGGCGCCGATGCCGCCGATCGATCCCGACGCCGGGCTGCGCGGCCTGACGACGTGGCGCCTCACCACCAGCCAGGGCGAGGTCACGATCGCGCTCGATCCCGAGCTGGCGCCGTGGCACGCCGCCGCGATCGTCACGCTGACCAAGGATCGCTTCTACGACGGCCTGACCTTCCACCGCGTCGTCCCCGACTTCGTCGTCCAGGGTGGCGATCCGACCGGCACCGGCTGGGGTGGGCCCGGCTTCACGCTGCCGAGCGAGCCGGCGTCGCTCGTCGAGGCCCGCGCCGCGAGCTTCACGCCGGGCGCGATCGGCATCGCCGACTCGGGCAAGGACACCGGCGGCTCGCAGTGGTTCGCGATGCACGGCGCCGCGCCCCACCTCGACGGTCGCTACACCCGCATCGGCGCGATCGTCGAGGGCGCCGACGTCGTCGATCGCCTGCAGATCGGCGACACCATCATCCGCGCGCGCATCGAATGAGGTTTCGAGCGCAGCGAGGAACCGAATCTCTTCTGGGAGTCGAGTCGGAAGTCACAGTGGATTCTCGGAGCGGCCGGTGTCGAACACGACCTTCCAGCCTTCGGCGGTCGCGCGCCAGATCGTGACGTAGCTGCCGCGCCAGGTGACCGCGGCGTGCTCGACCAGCCGGGCCCGACCGACGGTGGCGGCGAGGCGGCCGTCGGGCGACAGCCGGCTCCACACCGGCGCCCAGATCAGATCGCCGCGCCCGAGCAGCGGCGCCATCAGCGCGCCGATCGCGTCGCGGCCCTCGACCCTCGCACCCTTGCGCATCATCGCGCCGTCGTCGGCGAAGTAGCTGACCCAGCCGGCGACCCGATCGCGATCGGTGTCGGCGGCGAACGCGACGTCGGCGGCTTCGGCCTCGGGCGCGGTCTCGGCGTCGAGCTGCGACATCGAGATGATCGCCTCGCCCTGCGGGCCGATCACCACCGCCGACAGCCCGCGATCGGCAGGCGCGTACACGATCGCGGTCGGATCGTCGTGCGCAGGGTTCTCGAAGCGCGCCTCGTTGCCGTCGGTCGCGACCCGCGTGAACAGGGTCTCGGTGGCGGCGCCGCCCGGCATCGCGTACAGGCGCAGCGTGCCGTCGGGCCCGCCGGTCGCCGCCTCGTCGGCGTCGTCGACGATCATGACCTCGAAGCCGCCGTCGGCGCCGAAGCCGACGCCGTAGAACACGCCCGCGGTGGCGACCCAGTGCTCGCGGCCGGCCTCGTGCTCCCAGTCACCGCGCAGCCACCCGACCGGCGCGAGGGCGGGCGACAGATCGGGCCCGGCCGACGGCTCGGGCGCGGCGGCCTTGGGCGTGGCGCCGCCACACCCGACGGCGGCGGCGATCAGGATCGAGACGAAGGCGAGGCGCATACGCGCGAGAGAATCACAGCGTCTCCAGGAACGCCACCAGGTCGGCGCGCTGGGCCTTGGACAGCTCGCCCATGTCGGCCATGCCGTGGACCGCCGCGCGATCGGCGAGCAGCGCCTCGAGCGTCGCCGCGCTGCCGTCATGGTAGTAGGGCGCGCTCGCCGCGAGGCCGACCAGCGACGGGGTGTCGGCCTTCGCCAGGGTGCCGTCGAGCTCGTGCATCGCGCTGTCGCTGTAGAGCGCCCCGCCGTGACACGACGTGCAGCCGAGCGCGTCGCTCTCGAACAGCTGCTTGCCGCGCGCGACCACGGCCGGCTCGCGGTGCGGCGCGCGCGGCGCGGGCAGGGTCTCGAGGTACGCGGCGATCGCCTTGGTCTGGCTCGGCGACAGGCCACCGCCGCCGAGGCGACGCATGGTCCCGGTCAGGCTGATCGCCAGATCCTTGTCGCCGCCGTCCCACTTGTACGGGTGCGTGCCGGCGACGCGGCCGGCCAGGAGCGGCGTCTGCAGCTCGTGCTCCTCGATGCGCCACGACAGGCCGTCGGTGCCGGCCTCGGGGTGACAGCTCGCGCACGCCATCGCGCCGCGCGACGAGATGCGGCCGTCGTTGCCGCGGCGGAACAGATCGAAGCCCTCGTGGGCGAGCTTGGTCATGCGGGTCGGCGCGACCGCGGCGGCGCCGATCAGCGCGGTCGACGACGGTTGATCCATCGTGATGCGGACGGTGCGGCGCGACACCGCGCAGAACACCCAGGCGGTGCCGTCGGCGCCGACCGCGATGCCCTCGGGACCGCACGCCTCGGTGCCGCCGATCGCGACGGTGCGATCGAGCCGCACCCCCGACTGCGACGCCGCCGCCAGCACCAGCACCGAGTCGGAGCCGTAGCCAGCGATGAACGCGCGGTCGCGGCCCGGATCCCACGCGATCGCCTTGGGCTGGTGATCGGCGATCTGCGCCGACATGGTGCGCGGCGCGCGATCGCCGGCCGCGATGAACGTGACGTGGTGCGTGATCGGCGACTCGAAGCCGCCGCCGTACGAGCCGCGATTCTCGCCGAACCGCGAGTCCTGCAGCGGCACCGACGCCTGGTGCGCGACCAGCGCCAGGTCGTTGCCGACGAAGCGGGTCGCGAAGGCCGCGCGCGACAGCTTGCGTCCCGCCGCCGCGTCGCCCGCGAGCTGACCGAGCACCGCGGGCTGCGCCACCGCGACCGGGGTCGGCCCGAGGCTGACCGAGGTCGACGCGGTCGGATCGGCGAGGTCGATGCGCTCGGCCGAGCCGGTCACCAGCGACGCGACGATCGCCTTGGCGCCGTCGGGCGAGATCGCGACGCCGCGCGGCTCGGGCGACAGCGCGCGCCGCCACTGCTCCTGGCCCGACGCGGTGTCGTAGGCGACCAGGGTCCGCGCCGCGACCGTGGTCGTGAGCAAGGTCGCGCGATCCGGCGACAGCGCGACGCCGTAGGGCTCGGCCGGGGTCTTCCACCGCTTCGCGACCGTCAGCTTGGCGCCGACGTCGACCGCGACGATCTCGTCGGTCGAGCGGCTCGCGACGTAGGCGCGCTGCGCGGTCGCGTCGTAGACCAGCTGGGTCGCGCCCGGGCCGATCGCCAGCCGCGCCAGCACCTTGCCGAGCGAGTCGACCCGCACCAGCTCCCCCGAGTCGGCGTCGATCACCAGCGCGCCGTCGCCGACCACCGCGATCGCGCTGCCCGCCAGGTGCGCCGCCGCCGCCACTCCGACCGTCGCGGGCGCCTTGCCCCCCAGCGCCCGCCCCTCGAGCGCGAACGGCGGAGGCGTGATGTCCTGTGGCATCATCACCATCCGCTTGGCGTCGACCTGATCGGCCTGGGCCAGGAGCGCGGCGAGGGACAGCGTTCCGAGGGTCAGGGCGATCCGGCTGGCGCGCATGGCGGGTTGCAACGCATGACAACCGGGCCCGGTCTGCGGTTAGCTCGACGCCGACGTGTAGCTCCGGAGTGCCAGGCCCCAGACCGCGCGGGCCAGGACCGCGGCGACCACCGCGGCACCGACGCAGGCCAGGCCGGTGGTCAGGGTCAGCTGCCCGAGCAGCGCCATCGCTGGGTAGGTGGTCATGACCGCCAGCGGGATCACGAACGTGAAGATGACGCGGTAGGCGCCGCGGAAGACCTGGGCCGGCCACCGGGCGGCGTCGAACACCGACCCCAGCAGGTAGATCAGATTGTCCATGCGGACCACCCAGAACGCGGTCGCGACGATCAGGATCCACAGCGAGTACATGACGATCAGCCCCGACACCAGCAGCAACAGCCCGGCGCCGAGCTGCGCGGGCGACGGCGTGTGGCCGACCTCGACCAGCGCGTAGACCAGCAGGCCGACGCCGCCGAGCACGTCGAGCATGCGCCACGGCGCGAACCGCGCGGTCGACACCAGGAACTGGGCGTCGGCGGGGCGCAAGAGCGTGTAGTCGAACGCGCCCGAGCGGATCTGCTCGATCACCGCCGCCAACGACGGGTTGACCGCGCCCTCGAGAATGCCGCGCACGATCACGAACCACGCCATCACCACCAGCGCGCCGCCGAAGCTCCAGCCCGCGACCGCGTCGCGATCCTGGTACAGCACGAACAGCGGCAGGAGGTTCCAGCCGAGCCAGTACACCGACATCGCGCCCTGGACGATGAAGTCGGCGCGGTACTGCATCGACGTGACGATCGACGCCCGCGCCTGCACCGCGAACAGCCGCGCGTAGTACGCGGCTCTAGCCACCGTAGGCCTCGTAGCGGCGGACCCCGGTGCGCCACAGCCAGCCCGCGAGCAGGAGCAGCGCGGCCGCCCACGCCCACTGCTGCGCGACCAGCTGCGCGGCGTCGGTCACCGACGGCACGCGGCCGATCCAGATCGAGATCGGATCGCCGAGCATCGAGCGGAACGGCAGCCACCGCGCGATCGCCTGGATCCAGTCGGGCAGGAGCGCGAGCGGGATGAGGTAGCCCGACAGGATCGCGAACACGCCGAAGTACACCTCGATGATGCCCATCGCCTTGTCGAGGAAGAACGCCAGCGAGCCGAGGCACAAGAACACGCCGAAGGTCAGCGCCCACGCGCCGACGATCGACAACAGGAACAGCGCGACGTGGGCCGGATCGGTGACCAGCACGCCGCGGGCGCTGGTCGCGAGCATCAGCACCAGCACGGGCGCGACCGCGATCAGCCGCAGCGGGATCGCGCCGACGTGGGTGCCGAGGTAGCCGGCGAACGGATGGATCGGCCGCAGCAAGCGCCCCGACACCTGGCCGCCGCGGATCTCCTCGCTGATCTGCCACGCCACCCAGTTGCTGGTGAGGTTGCGGACCAAGAGCGCCGCCAGGTAGTAGGCGACGAAGTCGCGGGTCGCCCAGGCGCGGAACGGCGCCTCGTCGGCGACGCTGGTCCACAGGCCGAGCATCACCAGCGGCATCGTCGTCGTGAGCAGCCACACCACCATCTCGGCGCGGTAGGCGATCGACTCGACCATGCCGATCCGCACCAGCGTGGGCAGCGCGCGCAAGGCTCGGCTGGTCGACACGATTGCGCGACGGTAGCATCGGCGGTGCCAAGGTGGCAGCGACGGGGCGCGGCGCGGCGGGACTTCGCGGGGTTCGCGCGGCGCGCGGCGGTGGCGCGTCGCTTGCTCGAGCGATCGCCATGAACGTTGCCGCCCGTCCACCGTTGCCATTCCTCTCCAGCCGTCGCGCCCGCGTCGTCGCGCTGGTCGTGATCGCCACCGCCGCCGTCGCCGCGCTGTCCGTGATCCGGACAGCACGCCAGCCGCTGGGGAGGGCGATGGTCGCGGTGTTCGCCGAGGACGCCGCCGCGCGGGCGCGCAATCATCCGTGTCGGCCGCTGGTGCCGCGGGGGTCGCAGAAGCTGCTGGCTGCGGTCTGGCGCGCCGATGCCGCGCTCCTGGCGGCGCGCAAGCTGCCGCCCGGGGCCGCGCTGCAGGCCCAGCTCGCGGTGCTGCGCGACGGCGTCGAGTATCCCGCGTGCCGCGCGTCGTACATCGATCTCGCCAACGGGCTGATGATCGTGCGGCGCGCCGAGCCCGCGATCCGCGCGACCCTCGCGGCCCCCGCCCTGACCGCCGCCGATCGCGCGGCGGCGCGGACGGCGCTCGCGTCGATCGATCGCACCGCGCCGACCGTCGAGCGGATCATGCGCGAGGAGCTCGACGTCGCGCTCGGCCAGCTCACGCCGTCCATGCGCGGCGACCTCGACGAAGCGACCGCGCGCATCCACGGCCACCGCCTGCTGGGGGGGCGCGCGCGGTGGATGCGGGCGTGTCCAGCCGGCACCGCCCTCGCCGCGTGCGCGACCGCGCTCGCCGACGAGCCCGACGTCCACTGGGGCGCGCTGATGCTGCGCGAGCTGGTCGAGCAGCAGGCCACGCTCGACGCGCTCGACCGCACCCTCGCGGCGAGCTGATCACGGCGCCGGCGCGCGCTTGTCCTTGAACAGCTTGCGCATCACGTCCTCGAGCGGCGGATCCTCGACGGCGAGATCGCTGCCGGCGCGATCGAGCAGGTGGCCGATGACCTCGCGCAGCGCCGCTTCGGGCACGCGCACCGTGGTGCGGCCGCCCTCGCGCTTCACGACCTCGCCGAGCCGCTCGACCTCCTCGACCGCGACCTCGCCGGTGAACGACACCAGCTTGTCGGGGATCATCGTCTTCACCAGCGCGCGCAGATCGCCGTCGTGGATCAGCCGACCGCCGTCGATCACGATCACCCGCGGGCACAGCGCGACCACGTCGTCCATGTAGTGCGACGTCAAGAGCACGGTCGCGTCGTGGCGCTGGTTGTAGTCGCGGATGAAGTCGCGGATCGTCACCTGCATCGCGACGTCGAGGCCGATGGTCGGCTCGTCGAGGAACAGCGTGGTCGGCTGGTGCAGGAGCGCGGCGGCGAGCTCGCACTTCATGCGCTCGCCGAGCGACAGCTGCCGCGTCGGCTTGTCGGTGAGGCCTCCGAGGCCGAGCAGCTCGGTCAGCTCGCCGAGGGTGCGCTGGAAGTCGGCGGGCGCCACGCCGAACACCGCGCGGTTGAGCGCGTAGGTCTCGCTCGGCGGCAGGTCCCAGATCAGCTGCTGCTTCTGCCCCATCACCAGCGTGATCTGCTCGAGGAACGACGGCGCGCGCAGGGCCGGACGATGATCGGCGACGGTGACCTCGCCCGCGGTCGGGTGCAGCAGCCCGGCCAGCACCTTCATCGTCGTGGTCTTGCCGGCGCCGTTGGGCCCGAGGAAGCCGACCCGCTCGCCGCGCTCGATGCGGAACGTGACGTCGTCGACCGCCTTCACGACGTCGTAGGTCCGCCGCACCAGCGATCGCAGCGCCGCGGCGAACCCCGGCTTGCGGCGGTGGACGCGGAAGTGCTTCTTCAGGCCGCGGACGTCGATCACGTCGGGCTTCCGCGACCGCCGCCGCCGCTGCCGTCGATCGCCTTGGCCAGCTCGCCGACGGTCTTGATCGGCAGCGCGTCGACCGACTCGCCCGACAGGATCGACTCGATCAGGTGGGCGCCGACCCGCGCCAGCTGGGTCAGGCCGGTCACGCGCTCGGCGATCGCCTGGGCGCGATCGGCGCCGACGCCGCGCAGCTTGCCGACCACCGCGCCGAGCGCGCCGTCGGCGGCGGTGAACTGCTCGAGCGCGTCCTGGATCCACCGCAGCTCGCGCTCGCGCAGCACCCGCGACACCATCTTCCAGATGCTGGTCTCGGCCTGGTAGTACTCGCGGCGCTCACCCGGCACCCACGACTTGCGGACCACGCCCCACTGCCCCAGCTCGGCGAGGATCATCGACATCGCGCCCGACGACATCGTCAGCCGCTCGCACAGAT
>JAYTAJ010000842.1:0-3303 GCA_043737575.1 Myxococcales bacterium
CAGCTCGAGGACGAAGCCGCGCTCGAGCAGCGCGCTGACGATCGCGCCGAGGCCGTGGGCCCAGTCGTAGGTCGTGGTGTGCTCGAGCCGGGCGTCGCCGTCGGTGTACGTGGTGGCCTGGTCCCAGCGGAACGGCTCGGCGCGCTCGAAGTAGGGCGCCTCGATCACCAGCGCGCCGTCGCGCTCGACCACGGTGTTGAACATCGGATGGACCTCGCGCAGGTACACCACGCCGCCGGGCCCGAGCAGCCCCGCCACCACGTCGGCCCAGCGCGCGATGCTCGGCAGCCAGCACAGCGCGCCGACGCTGGCGTAGACGATGTCGAAGGGCGCGTGGTCGGCGAGGGCGGCGACGCCGTCGTGGACGTCGGCGAGGACGAAGGTCGCGCGGTCGGCGAGGCCGCACCGCGCCGCGAGGTCCCGGGCGCTGGTGATCGCGGCCTCGGCGAAGTCGAGGCCGACCACGCGGGCGGCGCCGAGCCGCGCCCACGACAGGGTCTCGACGCCGAGGTGACACTGGAGCTGGCACAGCGAGCGGCCGGTGACGTCGCCGAGCTCATCGGGCTCGCGCGGATGCAGCCACAGCCGCCGGGTGCCATCGGCGAAGCCGTCGAGGTCGTAGAAGCGCGACGCCGCGTGGATCCGGGCGCGCTCGTTCCAGTTGCGACGATTGGTCTCGCGCAGCACGGGGTCCATGGCCGTCGATACCACGGCTCGGCGCGCGCCCGTGCGCTTGTCGCGCTGCGCAAAACGCTCCACAATGCGCGCCCCATGGCTGACCCGTCCGCGTCCGACGCTGCTCCGATCGAGGCCGAGCTTCTCGAAGGGCTGGTCGGCGCCACGCCGACCCTGTCGCCGCTGGAGACGCTGCGCCACTCGACCGCCCACGTGATGGCCAAGGCGGTCCAGCGGCTGTTCCCCGGCACCAAGGTCACGATCGGCCCGTCGATCGACACCGGCTTCTACTACGACTTCGATCGCGCCCACCCGTTCACCGAGGACGATCTCGCCAAGATCGAGGCCGAGATGCAGGTGATCATCAAGGCCGACGAGCCCTTCGTCCGCCACGAGGTCGATCGCGACGAGGCCAAGCGCCGGTTCGCCGCGCTCGGCGAGACCTACAAGGTCGAGCTGATCGACTCGTTCCCGCCCGACGCCACCATCAGCTACTACGCGACCGGCGACTGGTACGACCTGTGTCGCGGGCCCCACGTCGCCAGCACCGGCAAGATCGGCGCGTTCAAGCTCTTGTCGGTCGCGGGCGCCTACTGGCGCGGCAACGAGAAGAACGCCCAGCTGCAGCGCATCTACGGCACCGCGTTCCCGACCAAGGCCGAGCTCGACGCGTACCTGAAGCAGCTCGAGGAGGCCAAGCGCCGCGATCACCGCCGCATCGGCAAGGATCTCGATCTGTTCTCGATCGACGAGACCATCGGCGCCGGCCTGGTGCTGTGGCACCCCAAGGGCGCGCGGATCCGCCACCTGATCGAGACGTTCTGGCGCGAGGAGCACTTCGCCAACGGCTACGAGCTGGTCGGCTCGCCTCACATCGCCCGCGACGAGCTGTGGAAGACCTCGGGGCACCTGAGCTTCTACAAGGAGTCGATGTTCTCGGGGATGGACATCGACGGCCAGCAGTACATCTGCAAGCCGATGAACTGCCCGTTCCACTGCACGATGTTCAAGAAGGGCCTGCGCAGCTACCGCGAGCTGCCGCACCGCTGGGCCGAGCTCGGCACCGTGTATCGCTACGAGAAGAGTGGCGTCATGCACGGGCTCCTGCGGGTCCGCGGCTTCACCCAGGACGACGCGCACCTGTTCATGACCCGCGAGCAGCTCCCCGGCGAGCTCGAGCGGGTCGTGAAGTTCTGCCTCTACGTCCTGCGCACCTTCGGCTTCGAGGAGTTCAAGCTCTACCTCGCGACCAAGCCGAAGGACTCGATCGGCGATCCCGAGCTGTGGCAGGTCGCCGAGGCGGCGCTGCTCGACGTGCTGAAGCAGTCGGGGCTGCCGTACGAGATCGATCCCGGCGGCGGCGCCTTCTACGGGCCGAAGATCGACCTGAAGCTCAAGGACGCGATCGGCCGCGAGTGGCAATGCTCGACGGTGCAGGTCGACTTCAACCTGCCCGAGAAGTTCGACCTGCAGTACGTCGGCTCCGACGGCGCCAAGCACCGCGTCGTGATGGTGCATCGCGCGCTCCTGGGATCGATCGAGCGGTTCTTCGGGGTGCTGACCGAGCACTACGTCGGCGCGTTCCCGGTCTGGCTCGCGCCGGTCCAGGCCCGCGTCATCGCGGTGTCCGACAACCAGACCGCCTACGTCGAGGAGGTCGCGGCGACCTTGCAGAAGGCCGGCTTCCGCGTCGACACCCACGTCGGCAGCGACAAGCTCGGCGCCAAGATCCGCGGCGCCCAGCTCGAGAAGGTGCCGTTCATGCTGGTGTGCGGCGACAAGGAGGTCGAGGCGCGCAGCGTCGCCGCCCGCGGCCGCGACGGCAAGCAGCTCCCGGTCATGACGATCGAGGCGTTCACCGAGCACCTCAAGATCGCCGCGCGCATCCCCCGTGGCGGTGTCGTTGACACAGCCAGCCCGAGTTGAGGTAGAACCGGTCTCCTCACCGTCACTACAACTGCCCGAAGGATCCCGATGAATACTCCGAGTGTTGCTCAATGAACGGCCGTCCCATGGGCCGTGATGACCGCCGCCGCCCCCAAGGCGGCCTGCGCATCAACCACCGCATCCGTGTCCCTGAGGTCCGCGTGATCATGGATGACGGTGGCGAGCAGCTCGGTGTCCTGCCCACTCACGAGGCGGTGCGCCTCGCCGAGGAGAAGGGCCTCGATCTCGTCGAGATCTCGCCGCGGGCGTTTCCGCCCGTGTGCCGGATCATGGACTACGGCAAGTACAAGTACGAGCAGGCCAAGCAGAAGCAGAAGGCCCGCAAGCACGCGTCGACCGTCGAGATCAAGGAGATCAAGTTCCGGCCCAAGACCGAGGGCCACGACATGGACTTCAAGGTGAAGCACATCCGTCGCTTCCTTGAAGGTGGCAACAAGGTTCGCCTGGCCGTCGTGTTCCGTGGTCGCGAGATCACGCACCCGCAGACGGGCATGAACGTGCTCAACCGCGTGGTCGAGCGCTGCGCAGATATCGCCTCCGTCGAAGCGACGCCCAATATGGAAGGCCGTCGCATGATCATGGTCATCGCGCCCAAGCCGGGTGTGGTGCGCAAGGCGCAGGAAGCCAAGAAGGCGCAGCTCGCACAGCAGGCCGCTGCTGCTGCTGCCGCTTCCGGGCAGT
>JAYTAJ010000843.1:0-3299 GCA_043737575.1 Myxococcales bacterium
TCGGCTAACGTCTCGGAATCGGAACACGCTGGCTATATGTCGCCAGCCCGCCCCCCATCGGGGGCATGCCCCGATGGGTCCCCCCACCAAGACGCGAGACCACGGGGCTCTTCAATATGGCGGAACGCGCCGCCGACTACTTCGATGATCTGCTAGGTCGCATCCCGACCGATCCCGGCGTCTACGTCATGAAGGACGCGGCGGGGCGGGTGATCTACGTCGGCAAGGCCAAGAGCCTGCGGACCCGCGTGCGCCAGTACTTCCGGCCCGGCGGCGACGAGCGCCTCTTCGTCGCGGCCGGGTTCCTCGGCCGCGTGCTCGCCGACGTCGAGACCATGGTGGTGACCGACGAGAAGGAGGCGCTGCTCCTCGAGAACCACCTGATCAAGAAGCACCAGCCGCGCTTCAACGTGAAGCTGCGCGACGACAAGCAGTACCTGGTGCTGCGGGTGCTGCCGCCCGACTCCAGCCCCGACGCGGCGCGCGCCCGCGCGTTCCCCAAGGTCGAGGTGGTGCGCAACATCCGCGACGACGGCGCGCGCTACTTCGGCCCGTACCACTCGGCGTCGTCGGCCCGCGAGACCTTGCGCGTGCTCAACCGCCACTTCCAGCTCCGCACCTGCACCGATCACGTGCTCGAGACCCGCGGCCGGGTCTGCCTGCAGTTCCAGATCAAGCGCTGTGGCGGCCCGTGCGTCCTGGCGGTCACCGCGGCGGCGTACGCCGAGCAGGTCGACGACGTCCACCTGTTCCTCGACGGTCGCGACCGCGAGCTGGTCGGGCGGCTGCGCACCCGCATGTCGAGCCGCGCCGCCACCGAGGACTTCGAGGGCGCGGCCCAGGTCCGCGACTCCCTCGCCGCGGTCGAGCGCACGGTGTCGAAGCAGCACATCGTGCAGGACGACCTCGTCGATCAGGACGTGTTCGGCATGCACCGCGAGGGCGACAGCGCCGAGCTCACCGTGCTGTTCGTGCGCGGCGGCAAGCTGGTCGGCAAGCGCAGCGTCGGCCACAAGGATCAAGAGCTGCCTGACGCCGACATCATCGCGGCGTTCGTGCAGCAGTACTACGCGACCGGCACGTTCATCCCCGACGAGATCGTGGTGCCGGTCCCGCTCGACGACGTCGCCGGCCTGCTCGCCGAGTGGCTCGGCACGACCCGCGGCAAGAAGGTGCGGCTCTTGTGGCCGCAGCGCGGCACCCGCATGCGCCTGATCGAGCTGGCCGAAAAGAACGCCGAGGCGGCGATGCTGGCGCGGCGCGATCACGGCGCCGATCTCGAGGCCGCGCTCGAGAAGCTGCGGGCGCGGCTCGGGCTGCGGCGGCTGCCGTCGCGCATCGAGTGCTTCGACATCGCCCACGTCCAGGGCACCGACACCGTCGCGTCGATGGTGACGTTCGTCGACGGCGTGCCCGCCAAGCAGCTGTATCGGCGCTTCAAGATCACGACGTCGGGCAACGACGACTTCGCGTCGATGTACGAGGTGCTGTCGCGGCGCTTCAAGCGCACGCTGCGCGATCGCGACGCCGACCCCGATGCCGCCGCCGCGTCGCCGTGGGCGCCGCCCGATCTGCTGGTGGTCGACGGCGGCAAGGGTCAGCTCGGCATGGCGGTCGCGGCGCTCCGCGATCTCGGCATCGAGCTCGATCGCGCCGGTGACGCCGACGGCGTCGGCGCCAGCATGGACGTCATCTCGCTCGCCAAGGAGCGCGAGCTCGCGGCCGGTGACATGCCCGATCGGGTCTACGTCCGCGGCCAGAAAGATCCGGTCGCGCTGCGCGCCAACACCGCCGAGCTGTTCCTGCTCGCGCGGCTGCGCGACGAGGCCCACCGCTTCGCCAACACCTTCCACCGCGAGCGCCGCTCGAAGGCGATGCTGCGGTCGTCGCTCGACGACATCGCCGGCATCGGCAAGAACCGCCGCACCCAGCTCCTGAAGCACTTCGGCACCGTCGCCGCGATCGCCGCCGCCTCGGTCGACGATCTGGCGCGCGCGCCCGGCATGAACAAGCGTGCCGCCGCCGCGGTCGCCGCGCACTTCGCGACCACCGACCCGGCCCCTGCGAGCACCCCCTAGTGGTGACCGCAATTCTCGGATAGGCTGCGAGGCGTTGATCGGGGAGACCATCGGCGCGTATCGGGTGACCCGCAAGCTCGGCGAGGGCGGGATGGGCGTGGTCTACGCCGCGGAGCACACGCTGCTCGGCCAGGTGGTCGCCGTGAAGCTGTTGCTGCCCGAGGTGTCGCGCAACGCCGATCTGTTGCAGCGCTTCTTCAACGAGGCCCGCGCTGCCGCGGTGGCCCGGCACCCCAACATCATCGCCGTGCTCGACTTCGGCCACCACAGCACGGGCAGCGCGTACATCGTGATGGAGTACCTGGAGGGTGAGTCGCTGGCGGCGCGGCTGCGGCGCGGTCCGCTCCATCCCGCGGCGGCGATCCGGATCGCCCGCCAGGTGGTCAGCGCGCTCGAGGTCGCCCACGCGCGCCACGTCGTCCACCGCGACCTCAAGCCCGACAACGTGTTCCTCGTCCCCGATCCGGAGGTCGCCGAGGGCGAGCGCGCCAAGGTGCTCGACTTCGGGATCGCCAAGCTCAGCGACGACGGCACCGGCCTCGCCAAGACCCGCACGGGCGCGGTCATGGGCACGCCTTACTACATGTCGCCCGAGCAGTGCCGCGGCCTGACGTCGATCGATCACCGCGCCGACATCTACGCGCTCGGCGCGATGCTCTACGAGATGACGACCGGACGCACGCCGTTCCTCGGCGAGGGCGCGGGTGACGTGCTGGCGAAGCACATCTACGAGCCGGTCGTCGCGCCGCGCTATCTGGCGCCGCACGTCCCCGTCGATCTGGAGGCGGTGATCATGCGCTGCCTCGAGAAGGATCCGAACGCGCGCTTCCAGTCGATGACCGAGGTGGTCCGCGCGCTCGAGGCGTGCGGCGGTCACGCGCCCGCCGCGTGGAGCGGATCGTACGGCGGGGCGGCGTCGATGGCGCCGCACGGCGGGGTGACCACGACGTTCAGCGGCGCCGCCGGGGCGATGGCCACCGCGCCACCGACGGCGTCGACCCGCACGCGCGGCTGGATCATCGCCGCGGGCGCGGTGGTGCTCGCGGGCGCGGTGATCGTCGTCGTCAGCGTCGCGGGCTCCGGATCGTCGACCCCGTCGACGCCGACCGCGGCGACCCAGGCGCCCGCGATCGAGCCCGCGATCGAGCCCGCGGCGAGGCCGCCCGAGGTCGCGGCCGCCCCGCCGCCCGCGCCACCGCCGATCGAGGTCCCGGCCGCCCC
>JAYTAJ010000844.1:0-3297 GCA_043737575.1 Myxococcales bacterium
CAGCCGAGCGCGCATGCGCAGACGAACGCGTCGACGTCCGCGTCGGTCGGCGGCGCGTCGAAGCGCAGCGTGTCGTCGGTGGGCTCGAGGCCGGGTGGCCCGAACGTACACGCGGCGAGCATCGCGAAGGCCACGGCCGAGCTGCGTCGCATGGCGTCAGTATCGTCGACGGCGCCGCCGCGCTCAAGCTCGCAGTGGGACGCGAGCTAGCTCACGTAGCGCGTCGGATCGGCGACGCCCGCGTCGACGAAGCCCTTGCGCCGCAAGTGGCACGCGTCACAGCGACCGCACGCGAGCTCGTCGTGCGGATCGTAGCAAGAGTGGGTGAGGCCGTAGTCGACGCCGAGCGCGAGGCCGGCCGCGATGATCTCGGCCTTGGTCATCGCGATCAGCGGCGCGCGCACGCGAAACCCGCCCGAGCGCGTCGCGACCTCGGCCAGCGCCTCGAACGCGCGCACGAACTCGGGGCGACAGTCGGGATAGCCGCTGGCGTCGAGGACGTTGACGCCGACGAAGATCTCGCGGGCGCCCAGGGTCTCGGCCCACGCCAGCGCCAGCGCCAGGAGGATCGTGTTGCGCGCGGGCACGTAGGTGATCGGCACGTCGCCGGGCGCGCTGATCTCGGCGAGCGATCGATCCTTCGGCACCGCGAGATCGGCGCTGGTCAAGGCCGAGCGCGCGAGCGGCGCCAGATCCAGCTCGACGACGCGATGCTCGACCGCGCCGAGTTGCTGCGCCACCCGCGCCGCGGCGCGCAGCTCGCACGCGTGGAGCTGGCCGTAGCGAACGGTGAGCGCGTGGCACGCGAGCCCCTCGGCGCGCGCCATCGCGAGCGCGGTCGTGGAGTCGAGGCCACCGGACAGGAGGACGACGGCGGACGGCACGCCCCCTTGTAGCATCGGGCCGGTCCGGGCACGCTCGCGTCGGTGACCGAGCGCCGTTCGCCGCTGTCGATCGCCGCCGCGGTCGCGCCGTGGATCGCGGTGGTCGCGCTCGCGAGCTGGTCGGCGTGGCACCGCTGGCACCTGCTCGCCGCGACGCCACACCCGGTCGGCATCGACGGCTACTTCTACTCGATCCAGGTCCGGTCGCTGCTCGAGCAGGGCCAGCTCGCGTACCCGGCGGCGCCGTTCACGTTCTGGCTGATGGCGCTGGCGTCGGCGCTGACCGATCCGATCGCCGGGCCGAAGCTGGTCGCCGCGGGCGCGGGCGCGGCGATCGCGATCCCGGCCTTCCTCCTCGGGCGGCGCCTCGGTGGCGCGGTCGGTGGGCTGGCGGCGGCGGTGGTCGCGGTGACCAGCGGCGGGTCGTTCTTCCTGTCGCTCGAGTTCGTCAAGAACGGCGTCGGGCTCACGGTCGCGACGACCGCGCTGTGGCTGGGGGCCCGCGCGCTCGAGCGTCCGAGCCGCGGCCGGCTCGCGACCGCCGCGGTCGCCGCGATCGTCACGCTGCTCACCCACAAGATGGCGGCGGCGCTCCTCGCCGCGCTGCTGATCCCGGCGATCGTCGTCGAGCTGCACGCGCGGCTCGGCGCGGCGCGGACGCTGCGCTGGGCCGCGGTCGGCGCGGTCGCGATCGCCGCGGTCGCGATCGTCCTCGGGCTGGTCGCGCCCGCGCGCTTCGTCGCCGCTCGCGATCTCGCCGAGCTGCGCGGCGTGATCGGCGACGACGCCCGCTGGCACCTGCCGGCGATGGAGATCCCGCACCCCGGCCGCAAGCCGTTCACGCTCGCGCTCGGCGATCAGGCGCTGATCGCGCTGGGCCTGGCGCTGGCGTGGAGCGCCACCTCGCTCGCCGCGGTGTGGACCCGCGCCGTCGCGTCGCCCGCGCGGCCGGCCGAGCACGCGCTGGTGTGGAGCGCCGCCGCGATCGTGCTGATCACCGCGCTGCCGACCTTGGCCGTCCACGATCCCGACGGCCTCGGCTTTCGCCTGCGGGTCGCGGTGTTCGCGCCCGCCGCGATCGTCGCCGCGGCGGTGGTCGGACGCGCGATCGGCGCCCTCGAGCCGTGGATGCGCGTCGCGCTGCTGGTGCCGCTGTTGCTCGCCCGCGTCGCCACCGTCCCCGCCGAGCCGCGCGACGGCATGGTGGTCACGCACCCGGCGCTGGTCGCAGGCATGCAAGCGCTCGGCGGTCGGCTGCCGCCCGACGCGGTCGTCATCACGTCGGAGCGTCACCTCGGCTTCATGGCCGCGTGGTACGCGCGCGTCCCGGTGCGCATGCGACCCGATCCGGTCCCGCCCGCGCGGCGCTGGCGCCTGCTCGCGGGCAACCTGATCGTCCTCGGCTCGCCGCTCGATCGCGAGCTGCGCGCCGCTCGCGCCGCGCCCGGCCTGCCGCCGCCGATCGGCCTCCACCCCCGCGATCCCGACGGGCTCGTCGTCGTCCCCGAGGCGACCTGGGAGTGGATCCTCGCGCGGCTGCCGACCGACCTCGCGCGCTACTGGCGCGCGTGGCACACCCGCTGATCAGATCGTGCCGATGACGAACCGCGGCGTCCCGTCCTGCTGGTCGAGCGCCTGCAGATGGCCCCAGGTCGCCACGATGACCACGTCGCCGGCGACGATCACGCTGCCGACGCTGAGCGAGCTGACGCCCTGCTGCAGATCGCGCTCCCACAGCCGCTTGCCGTCGGCCAGATCGAACGCTGCCAGCCGGGTCGGCCCCGACGAGCTGCGCGGCTGGTAGACCACGAAGGCCGCGCGCTCCGACATGCCGATGATCTTGTCGTCCGACGACGACGTCAGCGGATCGGTCGCGGGGACCTCGGTCGTCCACGCGACCTTCTTGCCGTCGACCCGCGCCAGCATCGGCACCGCGGTCCCCGGCTGCTTGTAGCCGACCGCGAGCACGGGCCCGCCCGGCCGCCGCACCAGCCGCTCGACGTACACGCCCGGCACCGTCGGCATCTTGCTCCAGTTGTCGATCGTCAGGAGCTGCACCGGCCGCTGCCACGCCCGGTTGTCGATCGGCAGGCACAGGCCCGGCAGGCCCTCGCCGCCGACGCCGTGGAATTGCTTCAGCGCCTCGTCGGGCTTCGAGCCGCCGCGATCGAGGCGCGTCAGCGCGGTGCCCGGCCGCTTCGCGCCCTGACCGTCGACGATCCACCACTGCCCATCGGCGGTCTGCACGACGATCTCGCCCGAGCCCGAGCCCGCGCACATGCCGTCGATCTTCTCGCCGAGCGGGCTCTGCCACCGCACCGTGCCGTTGGCGCGATCGCGCGCGTGCAGCACGCCGTCGTCGGTGACGTAGTAGATCGTGTCGGCCGCGGCGCCGAGCATCGCCTGGTTGACG
>JAYTAJ010000845.1:0-7512 GCA_043737575.1 Myxococcales bacterium
CCGCGGGCGTGGAGCGAGCCCGCGCGATCGGCGGCGTCGGCCAAAGCCGGCAGGCGCGATGGGTCGAGCTCGAACGCGGCGAGCAGCGGCGCCGACCACGCGGCGGCGGCGAGATCGTAGACCAGCGTGGTCGACGCGAGGCCGCGATCGATCACGCGGGCGCCGGTCAGCCGCTCGACCAGGTACGAGACCGGCTGATGAAACCCAGCGGCGCGCGGGCCGCTCGCGTGGCGATCCCACCAGCGCGCCTTCGCGGCGAGGTGGCTGGCGTCGACGACCTGGCCGGCGATCGCGACGACCTGATCGGCGTCGAGGGTCGGCAGCGCGGCGGCGGCGCGGCGATCGAGCCACGGCAGGCACGGACCGAGTGGCTCACCCGCGGCGTCGATCGCGACCAGGCCGTCGAGCTGGCCGGTCACGCCGAGGGCGGTGATCGCGTCCGCGCCGAGACCGGCCGCGCCGAGCGCTGCCGCGATCGCCGCGCCGATCGCCGACTCCCAGGCCCGCGGATCTTGCTCGGCCCACCCCGGCCGCGGGTAGGTCGTCGCGATCGCGGCGCGGCCGACGCCAACCGCGCGCAGCCGGGCGTCGTAGACGATCGCCTTCGCCGACTGGGTCCCGAGATCGAGGCCGACGACGTGCGTCACCGACCCATGCTACCGCGCGTCGTAGCGGCGATGCAGCGCGGCGGCGGGGCGCGCCAGCAGATCGAAGAACCACAGCGCAGCAGCGACGGCGACGCGACGCACGCCACGTCGCGGCGGCGGCGGTGGCACCAGCACCAGCGCGTGCGGCTCGCTGGGCGCGGCGGCGATCGGCTCGGGGATCGGCGCGGGCTCGACGGTCTCGATGACCGGCAGCGCCGCCGAGATCGGCGCCATCACCACCAGCCGCGGGGTCGGCGCGGGCACGAGCCGCGAGCGCGTGACCAGGTGCGGGTGCTGGCCGCGCGGGATGACGTCGATGCGCTTGGTGTCGTCGTTGAGCGGGGCTGCCATGGCGTCGAGATCCGGATCGACCGCGCCGCGGATCCGTTCAGTCGCCGCGACCGGGTTCCGCGCGTGCTACCTGTGCGGCGTGAACTTCTTCGGCCACGCGGCGGTGGCGACCTGGCGCGGCGCCGTCGAGCCCGGCCTCGTCCTCGGCGCGATGCTGCCCGACTTCGCGTCGATGTGCGGCGCCCGCCTCGCCGCCGAGCAGTCCGACCACGCCGTCGCCGCAGGCGTCGTGCTGCACCATGCCACCGACGCGGTGTTCCATCGCGCCCCGGTCGTGGTCGGCCTGTTCCGCGACGCCGAGGACCGGCTGCGCGCCCGCGGCTGCCGCAAGGGCCCGATGCGCGCCGCCGCCCACGTCGGCGTCGAGCTGCTCCTCGACGGCGAGCTGATCGCCGACGCCGCGGCCCGGGCCGCGTACCTCGACGGACTCCGCGCCGAGGTCGCGATCACCTGGCGCGACGACGACGGCGCCGCCCGGTTCGCGGCGCTGCGCGCCCGCCTGGTCGGCCACGGCGCGCCGATCGATCTCGCGGGCGGCGCCGGCGTCGCGCGCCGCATCGAGCGCACCCTGGCCGGCCGTCGCCTGCTCGCGCCCGACGCCGACGAGCGCGCCGCGATCGCCGCGGTGATGACCGAGCTGGCGCCGCGCATCGCCGCGGCGACGCCGACCGTGATCAGCCAGATCCGCGCGGGTCTGACGGCGCGGTGAACGTCCACGATCGGTGCGGCCGCGAGTAGCCGAAGTCGGGCGGCACGGTGTGGGCGGTGCGCTCGATCGGCGCCCAGCTCGGCAGCGCCCGGGGGTCGAGGCGGAACTGGCGGTGGTTGGTCGAGAACCACAAGAGCGCGCCGGGCGCGGCGACCCGCGTGACCGAGCTGAGCAGCGCGACGTGGTCGCGCAGCACGTCGAACGAGCCCTGCATCTTCTTCGAGTTCGAGAACGTCGGCGGATCGACGACGATGACGTCGAACTTGGGGCCGCGGTACGCGACCAGCCACGCCGCGACGTCGGCGCGCTCGAGAACGTGGCGCTGGGGATCGATCTGGTTGCGCGCCAGGTTGTCGGCGGCCCAGTCGAGGTACGTGTTCGACATGTCGACCGACACCGACGACGCGGCGCCCGCGGTCGCGGCGTAGACCGTGAACGATCCGGTGTAGCAGAACAGGTTGAGCACGCGGCGATCGCGCACCGCGGCCGCGACCTCGCCGCGGGTGGTGCGGTGATCGAGGAACAGCCCGGTGTCGAGGTAGTCGGACAGGTTGACGTGGAAGCGGCGCCCGGCCTCGCCGACCTCGCGCCACGCGCCGACGTCGTCGTGGCGCTGGTACTGGGTGTCGGTGCCGCCGTGGTGGCTCATGCGGCGCCGGGTGCGCGTGAAGATCTCGGCGCCCGGTGTCGCGGCGACGATCGCGTCGAGCACGGTCTCGAGCCACACCGGATCGAGCACCTCGTCGCGGCCGCACCGCCGACAGTCGGCGACCACCAGCGCGCCCTCGTACTCGTCGATCGTGATCGGCACGTCGGGGATGTCGCGATCGTAGTGGCGCCAGCAGGTGACGGCCTCGCGCTTGGCCCAGCGCCCGAGGTGGCGGCGGTTCTTGGCGAGCCGATCGGTGAGCATCCGCGCCGCGAGCGGACCGTCGTGCAGCGCGCTCAACTGCCGGCTACCGACGCGTGGGTCTTCACGACGTACTCGTGGGCGATCGCGCGGCGCTGGCGCGGCGGCAGCTCGACGGTCCAGCTCACCATGCCGTCGTCGCCAACGGTGCGCGCGGTGACGCGCGGCGTGACGTCGCGGCGGGTGCCGTCCTCGTCCTCGAGCTTCCAGGCGTCGGCGGCGTGCAGCACGATCTCGACCTTGTCGGTCAGCTCCGACACCGGGATGCGCTCGGTGACGATCACCGTGCGCGCGGTGGCGCCGAGGTTCGACAGCCGGATCGCGACGCGGTGGCGGGTCTGCGACCAGCTCGACAGCACCCCCGCCTCCTCGTACTTCTCGAGGTGGGTGCGGTGCAGGCGCAGCGCCGGATCGGCGCCCCAGCCGAGGACGAAGCGCTCGCCGGGCGCGACGTAGAGCAAGGTCGTGCGGCCGGTCAACCCGCCGTCGCGCACCAGATCGACCGGGCCCGCGAGGATCGGCACGGTGCCAGCGTGGAGCTGCCGGGTGCGCAGGCCGACCGCGGCGGCGAGCTCGGGGTACGCGACCCACGACGCCTCGACCGGCGTGGTCCACGCGCCGAGGCGGATCCGGTTGGGCCGACCGTCGGCCGGCACCGAGACCCGCGCGATCGCGTCGAGGATCTGGACGGTGCCGCCGTCGTCGACGCCGGGGACCTGATCGATCGTGCGGCCCGCGCCCTCGCCGGTCTTGGCGATCGTCTGCTCGCGGACCTGCGCGACCAGCGCCCCCTTGGGCTGGATCACCAGCACGTCGTCGACCGGCACCGGTGGCGACGCGCCGAGCGACGGCCGCGCGGTCGAGCAGCGCAGCACGACGTCGGTCCAGTCCTCGCCGGTCGCTTGCCACACGCACGCGTCGGTCGCCAGCTCGAGGCGGTCGCCGTGCCAGGTCGCGGTGTGATACGGCCGCCAGCACGCGCCGGGGACGACGTACGCGACCTCGAGCTCGATCGAGCCGGGCGCCGCGGCGACCAGATCGATGTCGAGCGCCGCCAGCTCGAGGACCGCGCCGCGCTCGAGCTCGGCGACCTGGACCGCGAGGCGATCGACCTCGTCGACATCGGCGGCGTCGACCGCGCGGGCCGCGGCGGCGGCGTGGTCGCGACGCGACGACGCGATCAGCTCGTCGAGGCGAGCCCGGGCGTCGGCGGGCGCGACGCCCCACGCCGCGGCGGCGGCCAGCTCGTGGGCCGAGCGCTCGACCAGCTCGTCGAGGGCGGTCGCGGCCTGCTGCGCGATCTCGGCCTCGGCGGCGCGGCGCGCGGCGGCGACGCGGGCGGCGTCGAGCTGGGCCCGGCGCTCGATCAGCGCGGCGGCGGCGACGCGGGCGTCGGGATCGCCGTCGCGCCACGGCGCGGTGGTGCGGCGGGCGCGGACGTCGACGATCTCGGCGGCGACCGAGCGCGCGACCAGGGTCTTGTCGGCGAGGACCGGGGCGACGCCGGCGATCGTCACGCGCTGGGCGCCGGCGGCGACGGTGATCGTGCCGCGGCGGACGACCCGCGCGCGATCCTCGAGCACGACGACCTCGGCGATCGGCAGCACGATGGGGGTCATGGCTCTCTCCGGTTGCCGCCGACCAGCTCGTGCTTGCTGGCGATCTTGATCGCGTACTCGACGCGCAGGGCCTTGCGCTCGCCGGGCGCCACCGCGATCTGCCAGCGATAGCCGCCGCGCAGCGCGGGCTCGCCGGGCCGCGGCTCGGGGCGCCACGGCTCCCACATCGGCGTGACCCGATCGATCGCGACCTCGAGATCGTCGAGATCGGGCGCCGGGATCGGGACCCGCTCGCGGATCTCGAGCTGGATCGCGCGCGGCCCGAGGTTGTCGACGTCGACGGTGACATCGTGGACGAGCTTGAGCGAGCCGCGCAGCACGCCCGCGACCTCCTCGCGATAGCGGACGTTGCGCGCGGTCTTCACGACCGGATCGACGCCGAGGCCGATCGCGACCGCGCCGCCCGGCGGGGTCTCGTCGATCGTCGCGGTGATCACCAGCTCGCCGCGCTCGTAGACGTCGACCGGCCCCGCCAGCAGCGGCGCGTCGAGCGGGTTGGTGAGCGTCGCGACCCGGTAGACCTCGGGCGCGATCGCGGGCGCGACGACGTGGGTGATCGCGACCGGCGCGGCGTGGGCCGCGACCGCGACCTGGTGCCACGCGCCATCGGCGGGGACGTCGAGCCGACCGTCGCTGACGAAGGCGTAGTCGTAGACTCCGGGCGCGGGCGCGCGCAGCCCGGTCGGCAAGGTCAGCCCCTGGACCCGACGCCCCGCGGTGGCGGCGGCGCGATGCACCGCCTGCGCGATCGCGGGCGCGGTCGACCAGCGGTGATCGTCGCCCTGGCGCTGCAGCGTGCCGCGGCCGGGCTGGCGCGGGCCCGCGAGCACGAGCTGACCGAACGCCAGCAGATCGACCCGCGCGACGATCGGTCCGTCGTCGAGCGGCGCCTCGCTCGGCGCGGCCTCGGCCGGGCGCGTGCCACCGCCGCCGCGCGCGGCCGCAAACGTCTTCATCGGCGCCTTCTTCTGCGGCGCCGCCGCCATCTGCTGCGTGACCATCATGGCCGGCATCGCGCCCGGGGCTGGCGGCGCCGCGGCGCTCTCCTCGGCCCGTGCGTCGTCGTGCTCGACGACGCGGCTGCGTCGGCTCGCCATCGGCTCGCTGACCACCGTCACCGATCGCGGCGGCGGCGGCGGCGCCGATGGTGCGAGGCCGCCGAGCGGCGGACGCGTGGGCGCCTGGTTCGGCCGCCGCGCGAAGGCGCGATCCCAGTCGCGGTACAGATCGTCGACGCCGATCGGCGGCGGCCGCCAGCCGGCGCGCGCCGGTCGGGCCTGGGCGCGGCCGATCCGCAGCGCCGCCAGCTCGGGCAGCTCGAGGCGCCGGCCCGGCGCCGCGGTCGACAGCTCGATCGCCACCTGGCTCCAGTCCTCGCCGGTCGCCTGGGCGATCGCGGCGCGCAGCTCGAGGCGCACCGCGCCGTCGTCGAGCCGCGCGACGTAGGTCGGCGCCCAGCGCGCACCGTCGACGCGGTAGCTGCACCGCAGCGCGCAGCCGCCGCCCGCGCCGTCGGGCTCGACGGTGATGATCACCGCCTTGGTGACCGCGCCCGCGGGCAGCTCGGCCGACGACCGCCGCGCGAACCGCTCCTCGGCAGCGAGCAGCGCCTGCCGCGCGACCTCGCGCTCGCGATCGAGGTCGGCCAGCGCCGCGCGCAGCGCGACCGCGCGATCGCGCGCCAGCTCGACGATCTGCAACCGCGCCGCGACCACGTCGCCCCAGGCCGGCCGCACCCCGTCGCGGTCCTCGGGAGCGACCGGCGCCAACCCCGCCAGCGCCTCGAGCGCGGTCGCGACCGCGCCGCGCTCGGCGTCGACCGCCGCGGCCGCCCGCCGCGCCGCCATCACCTCGGCGTGACGGGGCGTCGGCTCGGCCGGGTCGACCACCTCGACCGCGATCCGGATGTCGACCGCGCGACCCGGCCCGGTCATCGCGATCTGGACGCTGTCGTCCTCCAGCGCGGCCGGCAGCCCCGCGATCCGCACCTGGTGCCGCGCCGTCACGTCGACCGCCCCGATCCGCGTCACCTGCGCCGCCCCCGGGTGGACCACCACGCGATCGATGCGGGCCTCGACGACTGCGATCATCGCGGGCAGGCTCGCTTGGCCTGTGACGTGGGTCAAGCCCGGACGGTTGCCCTGCGCGCGCGGCTGTACTAGTGTCCCCGCGACGGCCGTCACCGTCTGGAAGGAACTGATCACATGCTTCGCACGACTGTCCTTGGACTCCTTTGTACTGCGCTCCTCGCGGCTTGCGGCCACGCTGAGATGGTCCAGCAGAATCAATCCGGCGGACTGATCCGTCTCGTCGGTGATCGCGGCAAGGCGATGGAGGACGCCCACAAGCAGATGACGCAGCACTGCGGCCCGGCCAACTACCAGGTCACGCAACAGGGCGAGGAGGCGATCGGCAAGGACACCTTCTCCAGCTCGAACACGCAGTACGGTGAGGACACCGTCGCGGGCTCGGCCTCGCAGCACGACAGCAACAGCTCGAACTCGGTCGGCGCGTCGAGCACGCGCGGCGGTGCCAACCAGCAGGGCGTCGTCAGCGAGCGCACCGCCGTCGAGTGGCGCGTCCACTACGCGTGCGGTGGCGCCGCGGGCCCCGCGCCCGGTGGTCCGCCGCCGCCGCCGATGTGAGCGGCGCGCTCGTCGCGATCGACCTAGCCATCGAGGAAGCCGCCGCGTCGCGGCTTCGTGCGTTTTCGGGCTGACGGGTTTTCGGCGTAGGGTGAGCCATGGCGTTTTTTCAGGAGCCGCCCCGGCTCGGCAACACCTTCGCGACCGATCCGCTGCTCGGATCCTTTGTCGATCGACTGCTCGAGGGCACGGCGCGCGCCGCGGTCACCGCCGAGCTCACCACCCTCGGCGACCTCGCGGGCGGCGAGTACTACGCGCTGCAACAGGCCGATCGCCAGCACGAGCCGGTGCTGACGCAGTGGGACCCGTGGGGTAACCGCGTCGATCACATCGAGGTGTCGCCGCTGTGGAAGCGCGCCGCGCGCCTGGCCACCGAGCACGGCCTGATCGCGTCGGCCTACCTCCCCGCGCTGGGGCCGCTCGCGCGCTTCGATCAGTTCGCGCGCGTCCACGTCATCGGGCCGTCGCTCGACGTGTACTCGTGCCCGCTGGCGATGACCGACGGGGCCGCGCGCACGCTGCTCGCTAGCGGCAACCAGGCGCTGATGGAGCGGGTGGTGCCGCGCCTCATCACGCTCGATCCCGATCGAGCGTGGACCTCGGGGCAGTGGATGACCGAGCGCACCGGCGG
>JAYTAJ010000846.1:0-7511 GCA_043737575.1 Myxococcales bacterium
CCTCGGCGCGCTGGCGAAAGCCGCCGAGGATGTCGTGGAACTCGGTGAAGAACACGCCGAGATCGTCGAGGAACCGCGAGCCGACGAAGCGCGCCAGCCGCGACAGCACGAACGTGCCCGAGCGTCCGAGCAACGACCAACCCGAGCGGCCGCCGCCCTGCATCTTGCGGAACCACTCGATCGCGGGCGAGTCGATCGCCGCGGTGAGCTTGCTCGGCGCGTCGAGGAAGTCGAGGGCGTGGGCGGTCGGCGGGGTGTCGATCACGATCAGATCCCAGCGCTTCAGCTGGTCGAGCTCGTGGAGCTTCGCCATCGCCGCGTACTCCTGGCTGCCCGCCAGCGAGCCCGACACCTGGGCGTAGACCGGGTTGGCGAGGATGCGCTTCACCGCCTCGGGGTCCTTGGCGTGGCGCTCGACGACCTCGTCGAAGGCCCGCTTCTGATCGAGCATCATCGCCGACAGCGACGCGGCGCCCGACGCGCCCGCGCCGACCACCGCGGGGTCGACGTCCTGGACGTCGTGGCCCAGCCCCGCGAGCCCGAGCGAGCTGGCGAGCCGCTTGGCCGGATCGATCGTGATCACCAGCGTCCGCTTGCCCGAGCGCGCCGCGGTCAGCGCCAGCGCCGCCGCGGTCGTGGTCTTGCCGACGCCACCGGATCCGACGCAGACCAAGATCTGCTTGTCGGCGATCACCTCGGCGAACGAGCGGTACGGCACGGTCTGGGCGCTCTTAGCACGGAACGTCACACCAGTGTCATGAGCCGCTCGCCGGTCTCGACCGACTGGCCCGGGTGCTTGCCCAGCTCGCTGACCGTGCCGCCGCGCTCGGCGATGATCTCGTTCTCCATCTTCATCGCCTCGAGCACCGCGACCGGCTGGCCGGGCGCGATGTCGTCGCCGACCGCGCACAAGAGCTTCACGACCTTGCCGGCGATCGGCGCGTGGACCTCCTCGCCGCGCGGCGGCGGGCCGCGGTGGGCCGCGAGCCGGAGCCGACGGGTCTGGGCGTCCTCGACGGTGACGATCGTCTCGGCCAGCCCGACCGACGCCGCGACGCCGCTGCGCCGCGGATCGAGATCGACCGTGAAGCTGGCGCCGTCGATCACCAACGACCACGTGCCGGGCCGGATCGCGCGGGCATCGACCGCGCGGGCGACGCCGTCGATCTCGACGGTGACCGAGCCGTCACCGCGCTGATCGATCGCGACGACGGCCTCGCGTCCGCCGGCGGTGACCACGAGCTCCTTGCGCATCGCCGCAACCTACTACGCCAGGTGGCGGTCGCGCGAGATGCGATAGCGGTCGAGGATGCGGGTCATCGACTTGCCGACCTCGTCGCGGTCGAGCACGATCACGCCGCCCGACGTGGTGGTCACCTCGACGACGCCCTGGGCCGCGTCGAGCCGCGCCGCGAAGTCGTCGAGGTCGCGCGGCGCGACGCCGTTCACGGTAGCGACGCCCTCGTTGTAGAGGTGGCTGTAGCCGACGTTGAGCTCGTCGGCGAGGATCTGCGACAGGATCACGACCTCGGTCCGCGCCGCGCTGCGGGTGCCCAGGTAGTAGTAGTAGAGGAACTCCTTCGGCGCCTTGTTCCACCACTTGTCCCAGGTCGTGAGGACGTCGCGGGTGAGCGCCTGGAACACCAGCCCGCCGAAGATCACGTAGCGCGGCGCCTGATCGTAGCGGGTGCGCGGCACCAGCGGGCGCCACGGCTTGAGCGTCGCCGCGATCTGCATCGCGACGCCGCCGCGCAGCACGCCGAGCTCGATGGTGTCGCCGACGTAGTGGTGGCCGAGCACGACGTCGAACCGGGTGCGGTGCTTGCCCTCGTAGAGCACGGTGCCGTTGTTGGCGACCTGGAGGCCGTCGACCGACGTGATGACGTCGCGCATCTGCAGCGCGCCGTCGGCGGCGCTGTCGTGGTCGATCTGCACCACCGCGACGCCCGACAGGCCGGGCGGCACCGCGAGGCGCTGGCGCAAGAGCGGGTTCTCGAGGTTCTGCGTCACCACCCCGAGCGCGGGCACCTGCGGCGACTTGCCGAGCGCGACGCCCTCGAGGAACGTGCGGATGACCGGAGGCGGCACCATCTCGCCGATGTTGTCGACGCCGGTCAACTTCTGGAACGCGATGCCGACGACCTTGCCGGCGCCGAACACCGGGCCACCGCTGTTGCCGGCGTTGATCGCGGCGTCGACGGTGACCGCGAGCAGGTGGCGCTGCGAGTGGCTGTAGCGCTGCACCTCGATGCGCGAGACGACGCCCTCGGTGATCGAGATCTCCTCGCCGCCGACCGGATAGCCGACCACCGACACCTGATCGCGCAGCTTCGGCATCTCGCCGAGCTCGGCCGGCGGCACGTCGGCGAGGAAGCTGGCGTCGCCCACGACCTCGAGCAGCGCGAGGTCGGCGTCGTGGCACACCGCGCGGACGCGGACGATCGCCTTGTCGGGGTGCGACGGTTTCTGCACCTGCAGGAACGTCGCGTTGGCGACGACGTGGGCGCCGGTCAGGATCGCGCCGCCCGCGATCACCACGCCGGAGCCGGTCGACGACGTCGGCGATCGGGTCTGCCACGGGCTGTCGTGATCGGGGTCCTGTGTCGTGGCGAACACGCGGACGACCTCTGGGTAAGCCATGGATCGCGGACGCTACTCCCGAGTGGCGTCAGACGCAAACGTCCGTGGAACACCTGCGGCGAGGACCGCGTTGTAGAGTCGCAACCAAGCGCAATCCGGGAGCTACGAAGATGAAGCGAATCTTGTCCTTGTCATTGTTCGTGTCGTTGATGGTCGCGGGCGTCGGGGCCGTCGCCGCGCAGCCCAGCACCCAGCCCAGCGCCGCCGCCACCGCGGGCGCCAGCGCCGAGGTCAAGGCCGGGACCGGCGTCGAGAACAAGGAGTCGGTCGGCGCCGCGAGCGAGTTCACCGGGCCGATCAAGATCTGGGTGTGGTCGCGCATCACCGGGGCGGCCGGCACGTCGGTCACCCACGTGTGGAAGCTGAACGGCCAGAAGAACTGGCAAGCCAAGCTCAAGGTCGGCAGCAAGAAGTGGACGACGTCGTCGCGGCGCCAGGTCAAGGCGGGATCGTGGACCGTCGAGGTCGTCGCGGCCGATGGCAGCGTGCTCGGCTCGACCGACTTCACCGTCAAGTGACGTCGAGGGCCGCGGCGAGCTTCGCGCGCTTGCGAGCGATGCGACGGTCGCGCCACGCCAGGGTCGGGCGCTCGATCAGGTAGTACGAGCCCAGGGCGCACGCCGCCGCGAGCAGGAGGTTCACCGGGAAGGTGTTGATCTCCGACCGGGCGAGGTGGTTGAGGAACGGCTCCTGCCACAGGTACAGCGAGTACGACAGCGTGCCGATCCACACCAGCGGCGACCAGTTGAGCAGCTGGCCGACCGGGTCGTCCGGGATCCGGACAGAGCGATCGACCACCAGCGCCAGGCCGACGTTCACGATCGTCGTGCCGAGCGTGTAGGCGAGCTCGGGCCGCGACGGGTACTGGAACACCGCGATCGCGATCGGCACGATCAGGAACAGCGGCGACCGCAGGAACCGGTGGTAGCGGGCCGAGCGGTCGAGCCGCCCGCGCAGCCCGGCCATCAGGCAGCCGACCGCGATCGAGTCCATCACGCACGGGTACGCCTCCTCGACCAGGTTGTCGTCGCGGAAGTAGAACCACGCGATCGCGCGGAAGCCGATCGCCAGCACGATCATCGCGGTCGCGACCGGCACCACCCGCTTGCGCCCGGCGATCAAGAACAGGAACGGCCACACGAAGTAGAACTGCTCCTCGATCGACAGCGACCAGATGTGGCCGAGCTCCCACGATCGATCGTAGTGGTAGTTCATCGTGTACGTCATGGCGCACAGGACGTCGTTGGTCTTGAGCTCGAGGCTGCCGAGCGCCCACGCCAGGCACATCGCGCCGACGAACGCGTAGAACGCCGGGAAGATGCGCCAGGCTCGGCGCTGGTAGAAGCCGATCAGCGAGATCGTCGACGTCCGATCGTGTTCCTTGATCAGCAGGGTCGTGATCAGGTAGCCGGAGATCACGAAGAAGACCTTCACGCCCAGGTAGCCGAAGTCACCGAGGGTGCCGAGCGCGCGCGGCCCGAACGGAAAGCCGCGGGTCCCGAGCAGGTGCGACAAGATCACCAGGCCGATCGACAGCGCGCGGAGCCCGTCGAGCGACGGGATACGGCGAGACGCATCGGACGACATGCGCCTCCGGGCTATCACGGCGCTGTCAGCGGCGGAACCGCAGGACCGCCAGATTCGCGGCGTTGCCGAGCCGCGCGGTTGGCGTATCGTGCGCGCGTGCTGGCGCTGCAAGCCTTGACGCCCGCGGCGCTCGCCGCCGCGGTACCGACGATCACGCTGGCCGAGGCGCGCAAGGTCGTCGCGATGGTCCACCGCGGCGAGCCGGTCCACCCGTCGAGCGCGGTGCGGCGCAGCGCCGCCGACGCGGTGCGCGCCGCCGGATCGGTGCCGGCGCTGGTGGTGTGCGAGCGCGCCGCGAGCCAGCTCGATCCGTTCGAGAAGCTGGTGCTGGCCGGGCCCGACGGCGCGCGGTTCGAGACCGTGCGCATCCCGCTCGAGCGCGCCGGTCGCTTCACCGCGTGCGTCAGCTCCCAGGTCGGGTGCGCGCTGGCCTGCACGTTCTGCGCGACCGGGCGGCTCGGGCTGACCCGCAACCTCGAGACCTGGGAGATCGTCGAGCAGGTCCGCGCGGTGCGCGCGACCCTCGGCCCCGGCCAGCGCGTGCATGGCGTGGTGTTCCAGGGCATGGGCGAGCCGATGGCGAACCTCGATCACGTGCTCGAGGCGATCGCGGTCTTGTCGGAGCCGTGCGCGCTCGGCATCGACGCCCGCGCGATCACGGTGTGCACGTCGGGCAACCCGGCCGGCATCCGCCGCCTCGCCCGCGAGGCGCCGAAGGTGCGGCTCGGCCTGTCGATCGCGAGCGCGCGCGCGGCGGTGCGGCGGTCGCTGATGCCGATCGAGCGCGCCCATCCGCTCGACGACGTCCTCGCCGCCGCGGTCGATCACGCGCGCACGACCGGGCTGTCGCCGATGTGGGCGGTGACGCTGCTCGCGGGCGTCAACGACAGCGCCGACGACGCGCGAGCGCTGGCGGCGCGCAGCCGCGCGTTCACCGACGCGTCGGGCGTGCGGCCGCGACTGAGCGTCATCCCCTACAATCCGATCGGGGGGACCAGCGGCCCCGCCGATCCGTTCCATCGCGCCAGCGACGACGCGACCGCGGCGTACCGCGCGGTGCTGTCGGACCACGGCCTCGCCAGTCACCGTCGCTACTCGGGCGGCGGCGACATCGGCGCCGCGTGCGGGCAGCTGGCGCAGAGCTAATTCCTCCGCGCAAACGTCACCGCATCGTCACCAAAACGTGACAGAACGATCGCGATGGGACAGGATCTCGCGGTGAGCGCGCCGAAGCGGCCCCCGTCGATCTGGTGGTGGGCCTTCGGGTACTTCGCTTGCTACGTGCCGTACACGGCGCTGACCAAGCTCGTGTCGTCGCAGGCGGGGTTGATCGAGACCGGCGCGGGCCCGGTCGGCAGCTTCGAGATCCTGCCGCCATCGGTGATGGCGTCGGTCGGGACGATGACGATCTTCCTCGGGGTCACCGGCTGGTGGCGCAAGGCCGGGACCCGCCGCGTGCTCGGCCGCGACCTCCACCTGCCCGGCGGTCTGACGCTGGTGTCGGGGCTGTGCTCGGCGGGCATCATCGCGACGACCACGCTCGCGTACACCTTCACCGGCGTGAGCATCGTGCTGGTGGCGCTCTTGATGCGCGGCGGCGTCCTGGTGATCGCGCCGCTGATCGATCTGATCACGCGGCGCCACGTCCGCTGGTTCTCGTGGGTCGCGCTGGCGCTGACCCTGGGGTCGCTGTTCATGGCGTTCCTGTCGAGCCGCGGCGGCGGCGTGCTGCCGATCCTGTGCGTGATCGACGTGCTCAGTTATCTCGGCTGCTACTTCACGCGGCTCACGCTGATGAGCCGCAAGGCCAAGTCGAGCGATCCCGAGACCAACCTGCGCTACTTCGTCGAGGAAGGCATGGTGTCGGCCCTGGCGCTCCTGATCGCGCTCGCGATCGGCGCGGTCGCGCTCGGCGGCGAGGTCGGGCAGGGGCTGCGCAACGGCTTCACGTCGTTCTTCGATCGGCCGGTGTGGATCCACGGCATCATGATCGGCGTGCTGTCGCAGGGCACGGGCATCTTCGGCGGCCTGATCTTCCTCGACCAGCGCGAGAACACCTTCTGCGTCCCGGTCAACCGCGCGTCGAGCGTGCTCGCGGTGGTGATCGCGTCGCTCATCCTCGCCGCCGGCTACGGCACCGCCTACCCGAAGCGCGACGAGTGGTACGGCGCGGCGCTGATCTTGATCGCGATCGGGTTCCTGACGATCCCGTCGGCGCTCGAGAAGCGGCGCAAGACCCACCCCGTGCCCCGCGCCATCGTCCTCGCTAGATAGCGGACTTGCTCTTCTTGCGATCGATCGCCTTGCGGTCGATCGCCTTGGCGTCGGGCGTCGGCCGCGGCTTCACGGGCTGCTTCTCGATGGTGTCGAGCTTGCCGGACCCGCGCTTCGACGGCTTGCGCGTGGTGGCCGGCGGCTGGTCGGGCTCGACGGCGACGTCGTCGGCCGCGTCGATGCCCGCATCCGTCGCCGTGCCCGTATCCGTGACCGTATCCGTGACCGTACCCGTACCCGTACCCGTACCCGTACCCGTACCCGTACCCGTACCCGTACCCGTTTCCGTACCCGTTTCCGTACCCGTCCCCGCTCCGCCTCCCGCCGTCGCCGCCACCCCGACGCCCGTCGCCGTCACGATCGCCACCACCGCGGCGACCGCCGCGATCATCCGTCCCCGCGATCGCCGTCCGAGCGCGCGCACCGCGGCGCCGAGCTCCGCCACGGTCGCGTAGCGATCCTCGCGCGCGGGCGCCAGCGCGCGCCGCACGATCGCATCGACCTTGCGATCACACCCGACCGGGCCGCGCGTGCTGGCAGGCGCGAAGCTGCCGAGCGGCAGCTCGCCCGTGAGCATCTCGTAGAGGATCACGCCGAGGGCCCAGACGTCGGTGCGGGCGTCGACCGCGCCCGCGTCCTTGCGCTGCTCGGGCGACAGGTAGTGGAACGTCCCCATCGCGACGCCGGTCCGGGTCAGCGCGGTGACCGCCGCGCTGTCGCCAAAGAACGCGAGGCCGAAGTCGGCGACCTTGGCGCCGCCGTCGCCGAGGAGGATGTTGGCGGGCTTGAGATCGCGATGCACCACGCCGGCCGCGTGGGCCGCCGCGACGCCGTCGCAGACCTCGCCGAAGATCGTCCGCACCTCGGCCAGCGATAGCCGACCGCGCGCCAGTCGCGCCGCCAGATCTTCGCCCGCGACCAGCTCGGTCACGAGGTAGCTGACGCCGTGGTCGCCGTCGGTCTCGCCGTGATCGAGCAGCCGCACCACCCGCGGGTGATCGAGCCGCCGC
>JAYTAJ010000847.1:0-17261 GCA_043737575.1 Myxococcales bacterium
CCGGAGGCGTGTATAACCGTCTCGATGGTGGTCTGACTGTATCGATACGAGACGGAACGTATCGATACTGTGTCTAAGCATCCGGCTGGGCCGTCGCCGCGGTAGCTTGGCGCGGTGATCCCGGTCTTCCGCGCTGAGCCGCTGCTCGCGATTCTCGCGTACGTGCAGGCCGAGCTCGCTGGCGGCGCGGCGACGATTGCCTTCGCGGTGCTCGATCCGGATCGCGGCCGCGGTCGCTATGCGGGCGAGCGCGTCGATGGCTTCGTGCATCGGCCGTGGCGGGTGTGGATCGAGCTGGCCGATCGGCTCGGGCTGCGGCTGCGCACGCCGCGTCCTCATGGCGTCGACGACCTGGTACGCATCGAGCTCGAGCGGCTCGGCGACGCGCGCGGCGTCTCCGCCGATGCACCCGCCGACGAGCGCTACGGCGCGGCGTCCGCCTACGCTCGCATCGCCAAGGCCGAGGAGCCCGGCTTCGTCCTCGATCTGGCCGACGCGCTGGCGCGGTGCCGCCTGCCCGACGGAGCCCGCGTGCTCGATCTCGGCGTCAACGACGGCGACGAGCTGGCGCTGATGATGGCGCTCGCGCCCGCGCTGCGCACCGCGACGTTCGTCGGCGTCGATCACAGCGCGTCGGCGCTGGCGGTGGCGCGGGCGCGGTTCACCGCCGCGCAGGTGCAGCTGGTGTGCGCTGATCTCGCCGCGCTCGGCGACCTCGGCCTCGGCCGCTTCGATCTGATCGTGTCGCTCGCGACCTTGCAGAGCCCGGGCGTCGACGATCGCGCGGTGCTGCGTCGCGCCGTGCAAGATCACCTGACGCCGCGCGGCGCGATCATCCTCGGCGTGCCCAATTGCCGCTACGTCGACGGCGAGCTGGTCCACGGCGCGCGCATGAAGAACTTCCGCCAGCCCGAGCTCGGCCTGGTCGTGAAGGACGTCGGGTTCTACCGGAAGTACCTGCAGCAGCACGACCGCCAGGTCTTCGTCACCGGCAGCCACACGCTGCTCGTCACGGCGGTGCGCGCCGCGGGGTGAATCGGCGGCGATGCTCGCGCCATCGGTTCCCTCGGATCCTCAGCTACACGGATCGCCCGCGACCTGACCGCCGCCGTCGACCGGCATGCCGCCGATCGCCCGACCGCGCAGCGCCGCCGGGTGCAGCTCCATGCGGCGGTTCAGCGCGCGCCCCTCGGCGGTCTGGTTGTCGGCGATCGGCTTGGTCTCGCCGAAGCCGACCGCGATCAGCCGATCGCATGCGATGCCGTTGCCGACCAGCCAGCGCGCGACCGCGTAGGCGCGGCGCTCGGTCAGGAGCTGGTTCCGTTGCGTGACGCCCTGGGCGTCGCTGTGGCCCTCGACGCGCACCATCGTCAGATCCTCGCGCGACCGCAGCAGCTCCGCGATCGCGCCGAGGATGCCCTCGCTCGCGGGCGCCAGCGTGTCGGTGCCGGTCTCGAACTGGATCGGCTCGGACAGCGTGATCTGGCCGCCGCTCAGCTCGGCGGTCGGCGGCGGCGTCGCCTCGGGCGGCCCCTCGAGGACCGCCAGCGGCTCGCCGATCGGCTCGTTGGACGGCGCCGCGACCGGTTTCGGGCTGCTGCTCGAGCACGCGGCACAGGTGAGGGCGAGGGCGATCGTGACGAGGCGGCGCATCATGCCCGACGACAGTACCGCCTTCGCGCCCGCGTGATCCGGGTACGCCTGAGGTAACGTCGCGCCCATGGCAGGACAGGTCTACGTCATCGGGCATCCGCTGGTGCAGCACAAGCTGACGCTGATGCGCAACAAGGAAACCAGCACGAGCACGTTCCGCAACCTGCTGCGCGAGATCAGCCTGCTGCTCGGCTACGAGGTGTGTCGCGACCTGCCGGTCACGATGGTCGAGATCGAGACGCCGATCGCGCCGATGATGGCGCCGATGCTCGACGGCAAGAAGACCGTCCTCGTGTCGATCCTGCGGGCCGGCGGCGGCATCCTCGACGGCATGCTCGAGATCTTGCCGAGCGCGCGCATCGGCCACATCGGCCTGTACCGCGATCCCAAGACCCTCGCCGCCGTCGAGTACTACTTCAAGGTCCCGAGCGACATGACCGATCGCGACTGCATCGTCGTCGATCCGATGCTCGCGACCGGCAACAGCGCGGTCGCCGCCGTGGATCGCTTGAAGGAGACCAAGCCGCGCTCGATCCGCTTCGTCTGTCTCCTCACCTGCCCCGAGGGCATCAAGGCCTTCCACGGCGCCCACCCCGACGTGCCGATCTACACCGCCGCGATCGACAGCCACCTGAACGACAAGAGCTACATCGTCCCCGGCCTCGGCGACGCCGGCGATCGCCTGTTCGGTACCAAATAGCAGGGAGGGATTTCGCAATCCCTCCGCGACGCCGTTTGAGTTCACGACGTTGGGCGAGGGCCACCCGCTCGCCCGCTGCCTCGCCAGCGACCGGAAGTGCGTACGCGCGCTCGCGCTTCCGGCCGGGCCGAGGCGACCCGTCGGCACCAGCGGGGACCCGCGCCGCCGCCCGCGGGCCACTAAACCGCGTTCATGCGTCTTATGCGCCGGCATCCCCGCGGGGCCCTCCCAAGACGTCGCGGACGAACGCGAGGAGCTCGGAGGGGCTGGCAGGTTTGTACAGTCGCGGCACGGTGGTCGCATCGAGGAAGCGTCGTGCGTCCTCGGTGAACGTTCCACCGGTAACGAACGCGAACTTCGGGAGCAGCTTCGGATCGAACGCGCGGAGCTGCTCGTAGAAGGCGATGCCGTTCATGATCGGCATCATCACGTCGCAGAGGAGTAGATCAAAATACGTGCCCGACTTGATCTCGGCGAGCGCGAGCCTCGCGTCCTGATAGGTCGTCACGTCGAACTCGCGCGCGAGGTTGCGTTGAAATGATTTCGCGACGAACAGATCGTCCTCGACGATCAGGATCTTGGAGCGCGCTGTCATTGCCACGACCGGGAGGGTGATCGCGGTTGGTGCCGTGGCCATCGTCTGCCAGGTGCGCAGCATCACGCGTGCAACCGTTCCCGCGCCGAGGGTGCTCTCGATCTCGATGCGACCACCGAGTGCGCTCACGATCCCATGGCAGATGGAGAGACCCAGGCCGGTGCCGACGCCGACGGGCTTTGTCGTAAAGAACGGATCGAAGATCCTGCCGAGCACCTCTGGCGCGATGCCGCAGCCGTTGTCGCGGACGGTGATTGTCACTTCCTCGCCGGCTTGCGACACGCTGATCCCGATCTTGCTGTCTAGACTCGGCGAGGTGAATGCTTGCATCGCATTCATGACGAGATTGACCAGGACTTGACCGAGCCGCGATTCGTCGGCTTGGACTGCCGCGACCTCGGGGAGGTCGATCGCGACCGTTGCGATGTGGCGCAGTTGATTGGCGAGCATGCGCACGGCGAGATGGACCGCCTCGGAGACCGAGGCGCTGCCCAGGTGATCGGGGTCGACACGAGAGAACGTCTTCATGTCTCGCACGATGTCGCAGATCCTGCTCGCCCCCTCGGCCGCCTCGGCGAGCGACTCCACGACATCAACGCTGATGTTGGTTGGAAGGTCACTGATCGCCTCGCGCGCGAATTCGATATTTCCGATCACGTACGCGAGCGGATTATTGATCTCGTGTGCCACGCCCGCGGCGAGCGTGCCGACGGAAGCCATGCGCTCGGTCAGCGATAGTTGCGCCTCGAGCTGCTTGCGATCCGTCAAGTCGCGAATGATCCCGACAAGCACCTTGTGGCCGCGCGCGTCGGTGAACATCGCCTTCTTCGTCGCGATGACGTGGCGCGCTCCCTGGGCATCGGTGAACACCTCTTCGTTCTCGTTCGTTTGCCCCGAGGCAAATACGGCCTCATCCTTGGCGCGGAATACCGCGGCCTCCTCGTGCGGGAAGAAGTCGAAGTCGCTGTGGCCAAGGAGCTCGTCGGCGCGACGGCCCATGAAGTCGCAGAAGCTCTGGTTGAGTGCGATCCAGCGATGGTCCGCGTCCTTCACGAACAGCGGATCCGGGACGTTGTCGAGGATGTTCGAGAGCAAGGCGTCGGCATCGACGAGCCGCTCGGCGAGGCGCCGCTCGCCGGAGACATCGGATGAGATGGCGACGGAGCGCACCACACGTCCGTCCGCATCCTTCTCGGCGACCGCCGACATGAGGACATCGACGACGCTGCCGTCCTTGGCGCGAAACTGGTACTCGATGTTCTCCATCCGACCGGTGCGCAGGAAGGCGGGGATGATCAGGTCGACTGCGAGGCGACGCGACTCGATGACCAGGAAGTCGCTCGACCGTTTCCCGATCACCTCCTCGCGCGTGTACCCGAGGCGCGAGAGCCAGGTGTCGCTGACACTGATGAGCCGCCCGCTGTCGTCGATCGAGTGCAGCATCGCCGGGGTCTTGTCGTAGAGAAAACGCACGCGGTTCTCCGAGCGCTCCCGCGCGTCCTCGAGCTCGATCATCCGGCGCCAGGTCGCAGCCCGGATCCGGATGCGCGGACGGTCGGTTGGCCAGAACACGACATCGAGGACGCCCGTTCCGAGGAGACGCTGTAGATCGTCCGTGGTGTCTTCACAGATCACCGCTACGGTCATCGTCGCCGGCGGCGCGATCTGAAGAGCGCGAACGATCTCCTCGACCGTACCCGCGATGAACGCGATCCGCGCATCGGCGAGGCCCGTGTCGACCAGCTCGGCGCGAAGCTCCTCGGGAATCGGCCGCGTCATCGCATCATCGCGCTAGGACGCTGGTGACAAGGTCGACGAGCTTGCGCGATTCGAATGGCTTCTCCAGCGTGCGAAGCGCGATATCGAGAGTGATCGCCTCGAGCACGGGGAAACCGGCCTTCTTCAGGATCCGGCTCATGCAGCGGACGTTCTGAGGCTGTCGTCGACGACCAGAACGACCTCGGGACCAACCGTCACCTGCGTCACGAGAGCATGGTACGGCCGCCTACATCACGGGGTTCGGGTGCCGGCCGGGTAGGCAGAGCCGGACTTCGGGATGTAGAGACGCGTGATCACGCGGCGTGGGCAATGAGCAGGCGGTAGTCGCGGGGGTGGAGGCCGAGGGTGCGCTGGAAGGCGCGGGCGAGCTGGGCGGTGTCGGCGAAGCCGCTGCGCGCGGCGACGAGCTTGGCGGGGTGGCGGCGGGTCGCGAGCAGCGCGCGGGCGTGCTCGACGCGCAGGCGCTCGATCAGCTTGGCGGGCGTGGTGGACAGCGTCTCGGCACAGCGACGGTGGAGGGTGCGCTCCGACAGGCCGGCGCGGCGGGCCAGGGTCGGGACGTCGAGCCGCGTGAGGTGGGCGCGGGCCCACGCGATCGCGGGCGCGAGCGGATCGTCGGCGGTGGCCTCGGCGAGCAGCGCGTCGCTCCACTGCGACTGGTAGCCGGGGCGGCGCGCGTACAGCACCAGGCGCGACGCCGAGCCGTCGGCGATGGCGCGGCCGAGATCCTCCTCGACCATCGCCAGCGCCATGTCGATGCCGGTCGTCACGCCCGCCGAGGTCCAGATGCGGCCGGCGCGGACGAAGATCGCGTCGCGATCGACCGCGATCGCGGGCCGGAACCGCGCCAGGCGATCGCACGCCGACCAGTGGGTCGCGGCCGGCAGCCCGTCGAGCAGCCCGGCCTGGGCCAGCACGAACGCGCCCGAGCACACCGACGCCAGGCGCCGCACGATCGGCGCGGCGCGGCGCAGCCACGCGATCAGCGCGGCGTCGGCGATCGCAGCGCGGACCCCGACGTCGTCGCCGCCCGCGACGATCACGGTGTCGGACGGCCGCGGCCGCAGCCGGTCGAGGCCGCGGGTCGCGAGCGTGATCCCGCTCGACGTGGTGAGCGCGCCGCCGGCGCAGCTGGCGACGATCAGCTGGTACGCGGGCGCGGCGCCGCGCTCGGTGGCCTGACGGTTGGCGCTGGCGAACGCCTCGATCGGCCCGGTGACGTCGAGGCTCTGGGCCCCGGGGAAGGCGATCACGACGACGCGGACGAGGCGCGGCTTCACGGTTGGCAGATTTTACGCTTCGATTGTCATTCCTGCCAACCGCGGCTTCGCTATCGTCGGTGGATGACGACCTCCTCTCTGCGCATCGGCCTCCTGCTCTACCCCGGGCTGACCCAGCTCGATCTCACCGGCCCCTACGAGGTGCTGTCGTACCTGCCGGGCGCCACTCTCGAGCTGGTCGGCAAGGACCGCGGCCCGGTCGCGGCCGACTCCGGCCTGACCATCGTCGCCAACCAGACGATGGCGGCGTGCGAGCCGCTCGATCTGGTGATGGTGCCGGGCGGCCACGGCCAGATCGCCCTGATGGACGACACCGAGACCCTCGACTTCCTGCGCCGCCAGGCCGAGCACGCCCGCTACATGACGTCGGTGTGCACGGGCGCGCTGCTGCTCGGCGCCGCCGGCCTCCTGCGCGGCTACCGCGCGGCGACCCACTGGATGTACATGGACCTCTTGCCCGCCTATGGCGCGATCCCTGTCGCCGAGCGCGTCGTCGTCGATCGCGATCGCATCACCGGCGGCGGCGTCACCGCCGGCATCGACTTCGGCCTGCGCGTCATCGCCGAGGTCTGCGGCGAGCGGGTCGCCCAGCTGGCGCAGCTCGGGCTGGAGTACGATCCGCACCCGCCGTTCGACTGCGGCCACCCGCGGGTCGCGTCCGCCGACCTCGTCGCCGAGGTCCGGGCCCGGTTCGCGGCGCGCATGGCGAAGCGCCAGCGTCAGGCCGCGAGCTGATCAGGCGGCCCAGTCCTCGTCGGTGAAGACCTCGAAGTCGGTCAGCAAGATCGCGGGCTCGCCGCGGGCGTCGAGTCCCCAGTACGACGTGTACGCGCCGTCGCCCCAGCCGCTCATGAACGCGACGCAGTTGCCGGCCGCGCGCGGATCGGGCTGGTACACCGCCCAGCCCCAGGTGTGGGTGTAGTGCTCGGTGAGCAGCTGGCGCTCGAGCGCGACGTAGCTGGGCGTCGGCCAGTGCGGCGGCTCCGACGCGATCGCGTGATGCGCGCGGGCGTCGATGAAGCTGCCGGTGCCGGCGTCGACGCCGTAGGCCGGCTCGGTGCCGCGGCGCGCCGGCTTCGCGCCGACGAAGTTCGCGGCCAGCCACGCGGTGACCGGGTTGGCGCCGAGGCGGACGAACGCGGCGGCGACGCGCTGATCGCCCTTGTCCTTGTCGTTGGGGCCGGTCGCGAACGTCGCGACCGCGAGGACGACCGGGTACGCGCCGGGCGCGACCGGGCGCGCGAGGGTCGGCCCGTCGACGAGGAACGGATCGCAGGTGACGATCTGCCCTGACGGCACCTGCAGCTCGGGCAGCGCATGCAGCTGGATCGTCGCCGCGCCGAACCGCTCGCCGTCTCGGATCAGCCGCGCCCGATCGCGCACCGTCACCCGCGCCGCCCGCTTCTTCGCGACGGGCTTCTTCGGCTTCGCCTTCGCGACGGGCTTCTTCGGCTTCGCCTTCGCGACCACCATGGCGATCACGCTACACCCGCCGCGTCCCTCGGAGCGCACGCGTCACGGGACCCCGCCCGATCACACGCCGGGTGCGACGCGCCACGCACCGGGTTAAGAGATCAAACGATCAACCCGCAGCGCGCGTCTCTTCCGCCTTGCGGCGCCGCATCACGTCCGTCACGGTCGACGCCTTCTTCAGCTTGTCGCCGATGATCTTGTCGTCGACCGGGTAGTCGGTGCGGAAGCCGAGGCCGTCCTCGTAGAGCTCCTCGCGCGCCTCGTCGTTGTCGAGGTAGAGGGCGAGCTTCTTGCCCTTGTAGGTCTGGGTTCGCAGTCCCCCGACCTTGCCCTCGACCCAGGTCATGAGATCGCCCATGAAGCCGCGGCACATCTCGAGATCGTCCTCGAGGTTTCCGAAGATCTCGGGGAACCGATCGCGGAACGCGATGCCATCCTCGCCGCCTTCGGCGACGACGTGGCGCAGCGCCAGCCGCAAGAGGATCGCGTCGTCGGCGAAGCTGGCGACAGCTTCGTTCCGATCGGACACGAAGGTCTTGGGCGACACGACGAACATGATGGCGCCCACCGCGGTCTCGCGGGACGACCTCGGCAGGTTCTCGTCGTCCATCGCCTCGAATGCGATCTTGAGGTCATGAGGGAGCGAAACCAGCCAGGTCTTGAACAGCTCGACGAATCGAGCTTCCGGAGTCGACACGGACGTACTCTTTTGCAAGGCCCCGCGAGGGAGCGTGGGTAAACGCGCGAGGTCACTCTGACCCCGCGCCGTGAGTACCAAGGGGGGAGTCAAAAGACAACCCCTACGATGGGACCCCGAAATCAGGGACCCCGCGTGGTAGCGTGGAGGCGTCCGTGGCTGCCAAGCGTTCACCCATCCTTGGCTACAACCACAATGTCCGCTTCCGCGGCATCGTGTTCCACATCCAGACCGAGGACTCGGGGATCGGCAACCCGCACGTCTTCTCGCATCTGTTCCACGGCGGCGTGATCCTGTCGACGCGCAAGCTGGTCTACGACGCCGGCTCCAACGAGGACGCGGTCAAGTCGCTGATGCAGGCCCAGCACAAGGCCGTGATGAAGGATCTCCGCCGCGGGACCTTCGACGACAAGATCGACGCCTACCTCGCCGACGCGCCCGGGCTCTTGCCGCGCGAGTCGGTGCAGATCGCCAACGCGGCGCGGGCCAGCGCCGAGGCGCTGGCGTCGTCGGAGGCGATCGCCGAGCTGCTCGAGGAAGGCGCCGACGGGTCGGCGCCGATCGCGATCCCGGTGTCCGCGGCCGAGCCGGTGATCGAGCACGAGCCGTCGGCGCCCGAGATCGAGCTGATCGACGTGGCGTCGGGGCCGCACCCCGACGAGGAGCCGTCGATCGAGATCATCGCCGCCAAGCCGGCGGCGTTCCTGGTCGAGGACGACGATCTGTTCGATGCGACGCCGCTCCCCGAGCTGTCGCGGGCGGCGACCGTGCGCCTGAACGAGGCGCAGTGGCCGGCGGCGATGGCCTCGCCCGAGGAGCCGCTGGTCGCGCCGCCGCGGACGCGCACCGACATCTCGGCGGCGATGAACGCGATCCAGATCCCCGAAGACTTCGACGAGGCGCCGGTCGAGATCCACTCGCCCGCGCTGCCGTCGGCGCCGACCCCGCCGGGCGCCGCGCCCGAGCGCGTCGGCGAGTATCACCTGGCGCGCAAGAGCACCGTCATCGAGGCGCCGCCCGCGCCCGCGCGGCCACCGATCCCGCGGCCGACCCCGGTCGCTTCGCGGGTGCCGACCCCGTCGAGCGGTCGGCCGCCGATGATCCCTGGACGCCCGCCGACCGCGCCGGTCACGCGCACGCCGCCGCCGGTCACGCCGACGCGGCCGAGCACGTTCCGCAACCAGTCGCCGCCCGAGGCGCGGCCGCGCGCGCCGACGCCGCAGCCGCGGACGCCGCTCCACTCGCATACCCAGCCGATGCCGCGGGCGGCGCCGCAAGCTCCGGTGCCGCGGGTGCCGACGCAGCCGCGCGCGCCGACCGCCGACGTGGTGCCAGGCACCTCGCGGGCGCCGATCCAGCCGCCGCGCCGTCCCGCGACCGGCGGTGGCGTCGTGGTGTCACGCCCGGCGGTGATCGTCGGCGGCAAGAGCGGGCCGACCTCGCCGCCGACCAAGGTGCGACGTGCGAAAGACGCCGAGTCGTTCGGCGGCGATCTGATCTCGGAGCGCAGCCTGGACGAGGTCATCCTCGCCTACCTTTCCGAGGACAATAGCGAAGACTGATCGCATGGCCGAGGTCACCATCTACACCACGCGGTGGTGCGGCTATTGCCGCAGCGCCGAACGCCTGCTCGACAAGAAGGGCGTGAAGTACCAGAACACCGACGTCACCAGCGACGACAAGACCCGTCGCTGGCTCGCCGACACCACCGGCCGCACGTCGGTGCCCCAGGTGTTCATCAACGGCAAGTCGGTCGGTGGCTTCGACGACATCGCCGCCCTGGACGCCCGCGGCGAGCTCGACCGCCTGCTGGCTGATGAGCGCAAGACCTGATCACGCCTCGACGACGCGCCAGTCGGTGCCCGCGGCGGTATCGAGCAGCTCGACGCCGAGCGCGGTCAGCTCGCCGCGCACCGCGTCGGCGCGCGTGAAGTCCTTGGCCTTGCGGGCCTCGGTGCGCGCGACGATCAGCGCGGCGATCGCGGCGCTGTCGAGCCCGCGGATCGCCACGAGGCGATCGCGCCGCGCCGTGAGGTAGCGCGCCGGATCGTCGCCGAGCACGCCGAGGGCCCAGCCGACCGCGCGCAGATCGCGCCCGAGTCGCGCCAGCGATCGCCGCCGCACCGCCTTGTCGATGCCCTTGCCCTCGTCGAGCAGGCGGTTGGCGACCCGCGCTGCCTCGCCGAGCGCCGCCACCACGATCGGCGCGTTGAAGTCGTCGGCGATTGCGTCGCGAGCCTCGGCCGCGAGTCGATCGGCCTCGGGCACCACCGCGCCGTCGCCGCCATCGCCGCCGCTGGCGGTGAAGTCGTCGATGCGTCGCAAGGTCGTGTAGAAGTAGTCGAGGCGACGATCGGCGGCCTCGAGCGCGGGGAAGCGCACGGTCGCCTCGCCGGCGGCGTCCTGGCCCGACGCGACCTCGAAGTCGATCGGCGAGCGGTAGTGGTGCGAGACGAAGTAGAAGCGCAGCGCCTCGGGGCCGACCGCCCCGGCGATCTGGGCGCAGCCGAAGACGTTGCCGAGCGACTTCGACATCTTCACCGGCTGGCCGTCCTGATCGGTGCCGAAGTTGAGGAAGCCGTTGTGCATCCAGTGGTGCGCGAAGGTGCCCTCGCCGTGGGCGCCCTGCGACTGCGCGATCTCGTTCTCGTGGTGCGGGAACACCAGATCCTTGCCGCCGGCGTGGATGTCGAAGGTCTCGCCGAGGTGGGTCGCCGCCATCGCCGAGCACTCGATGTGCCAGCCCGGCCGCCCCGCGCCCCACGGCGACGGCCACGACGGCTCGCCGGGCTTGGCCGACTTCCACAGCGCGAAGTCACCGGGACCGCGCTTGCGCTCGTCGACGTCGACCCGGGCCCCGGCCTCGAGCTCGTCGATCGACTGCCCGCTGAGCCGACCGTAGGGCGGGAAGGTCGCGACCTCGAAGTAGACGTCGCCCTCGACGGTGTAGGCCTTGCCCTCGGCGATCAGCCGCTCGGTGATCGCGATGATCTCGCCGATGTGCGTCGACACCCGGGGCTCGACGTCGGGCGGCAGCACGCCGAACATCCGCATGTCGGCGTTGTACGCGTCGGCGTACTTCACCGAGAACGCGAGCCAGTCTTCCTCGGCGGCGCGCGACGCCGCGAAGATCTTGTCCTCGACGTCGGTGATGTTGCGGACGAAGCGGACCTGGTAGCCGAGGAACACGAAGCCGCGGCGGATCAGATCGAAGCAGATCGCCGAGTAGGCGTGCCCGATGTGCGCGGGCGCGTACGGCGTCGGCCCGCACAGGTAGATGCCGACGTGATCGGGAGTCATCGGCGTGAAGCCGACCTTCTGACGGTGCAGCGAGTCGTAGAGACGGACCGAGGGTGCCACGGTCCGACGGTTGTATCGGATCGGCTCGGTCAGCGCACGCAGATGACGCCGATGATCGGCTCGTCGGGCGCCTCGTCGGCCCAGCCGTCCTCGCGTTCCCCGCTCGAGCAGTTGTTCTCGTGGGCGACCTGCGCGGTCAACGACACCAGGCGGTGCGAGCCGCCGGTGTTGAAGCCGATCGGCGGCGCGGTCCAGCCGAGGATCTGATCGCTGGGGCGGCGACACGACAACCGGATGCCGTCGGCGACGCCGAGCTCGAGCTGGTCCTGCTGGCCGCGGTTGTCGTCGACGAAGGTGTAGCGCACGCCGATGAACGCGTTGGCGTTGCGGCCGAGCTCTTCGACCGCGCCGCCGCCGTCGATCGAGACCTCGCGGATCGTGAGGCCGCCCTCGAGCGTCACCGGCAGCGTGACGCTCGGACGGGTCGCGCCGCAGCTCCAGTCGTCGCAGCCGTCGGGCGTGCCGTCGCCGTCGACGTCGAGGCGATCGTCGTGGCCCTGGCAGTCGTCGTCCTGGTTGCACACGTCGTCGTCGTCGTCGTCGAGGCAGCCGGCCATGCCGTCGATCGCGATCGCGTCGACGGCGCGGGCGTCGACCGGCACGTCGTCGTCATCGTCGCCGAGCGTCGGGCTGAGGCCGGTCGGCGCGAACGTGCACGCGCTGACCAACACCGCGCCGAGCGACAAGCGGAGCATCGAGGCGATGATAGGCGCGCGCGCGCGCGCGGAAGCGTCAACGCGGCGTCGCGCCCGCGGGGCGATCGAGACGGGGCCCAGTGGTTCGCAGAAGCCACTGGGCCATCAAACCAGTTGTCGCTTCACCGCGCGCGCCATCGCCCACAGGAACAGCAGACCGATCAGGGCGAGCCCGCCGTACACCAGCTTCAGGTACCAGTAGTCGCCAGGCGCCTCGTCGGTGAGGACCACCCACGCGCCCCCAGGAACGGTGCGCCGGGCCCACACCGCGACCACGTCGATCGACGACCACGGGATCACGCCGTTGGGGCCGACCACGCCCGCGTCGTTGAGCGCCAGCTCCTTCCACGGGGCGCGGACGTGGGTCATCGCCGGCTCGACGCGGGCGCCCCACAGCTGGGCGCCGTCGAGGGCGGCCTGGATGGTGGCGACCGCGTCGGGCCGCTTGACCTCCCAGCGGATCAGGTCGGTGCTGGTGCGGATCGGCTCGGCGCCGGGCGTGATCACGCCCGCGGCGGCGAGGGCGTTGGCCCACGCGGTGACGTCGGGGCGGCCCGGGCTGAGCGCGGCGACGACGATCGCGGCGCCCGGATCGGCGACCGACAGCTCGACCTCGTCGGTCCCGACCAGCGCCAGGCTGGCGCCATCGATCAGCGTGACCGCGGTGTCGTTGGCGGCGCGGACCCGGGCCAGCTCGGCGCCGCTGATGAAGCGCGGCGCGGGGTGCCGGACCAGGGCGTCAGCGAGGGCGCCCGCGAAGCGGACGTCGTCGAGGCGGCGCAGCCGGCCGGTGACGCGCTCGTCGTGCTGGAACCCGGCCCAGGCGTCGCCCCGCAGCGCGAGCCACAGCCGATCGGCGGTGCCGCGGACCGCGACCAGCCGATTGCCCGAGGTCCCCTCGCTGTTGCGGATGCGGATCGCGCCGATCCGATCGACCGGCGCGTCGAGGGTGACGAAGCGGTCGGACCCGACCTGGCCCGCGACGATCGCGTCGGCGGTGACCTCGCGCGGCGTGCCGTCCTCGCGGCCGAAGGCGAAGTCGTGGCGCAGCCGGACCAGGAGCGCCACGCACAGGATCACGATCGCGGCGGCGGTGATGGTGCCGATGGTCGGCGCGGCGCGGCGGAGGCGGACGAGGTCGGGATCGATCTCGTCGCGGCCGATCGGGGCGCCGGGGTCGCGCTTGGCGTCGTCGGGCATAGCGAGGGCGTGCATCGTATCCTCTCCTCCGACACCGCGCCAGCGAGCGGGTTGCAGCGATCGCGAGGCGGGCGGTGATACCGTCGCGGCGTGTCGACCTCGGCCGAGGAGCCGCGCCCGGCGAGCCGCGAGCGGCCGCTGCGCGTGTGCGACGCGGTGCGGTGGTCGAACGCGGCGGTCGAGCGCTACGGCCTCCTGTGGATCGAGGGCGAGCTGGCCGAGGTCAAGCGTCCGGGGAGCGGACACGTCTACTTCTGCCTGAAGGACAAGAGCGCGCAGCTGCCCGCGGTGATGTGGCGGACCACGGCGCAGCGGCTGCGCTTCGGGTTCGAGCCCGGCCTCAAGGTCCGCGTGCGCGGCAAGCTCGGCGTGTTCGAGCGCGACGGCAAGCTCCAGCTCTACGTCGACTACGCCGAGCCCGCGGGCGCGGGCGCGGGCGCCGCCGCGTTCGAGGAGCTGAAGCGCAAGCTCGCGGCCGAGGGCCTGTTCGCCGACGAGCGCAAGCGCGCGCTGCCGACCTTGCCGCGACGCATCGGCATCGTCACGTCGCGCACGGGTGCGGCGCTCGGCGACATCACGCGGACCATCCATCGGCGGTTTCCGCCCGCGCACCTGTTGATCGCCGACTGCATGGTGCAGGGGGCGTCGGCGCCGACCCAGATCGTCCACGCGCTGCGGATGATCGAGAACGCCGCGGTCGACGTCGTGATCATCGGCCGCGGCGGCGGCGCGGTCACCGACCTGGCGGCGTTCAACGACGAGCGGGTCGTGCGCGCGGTCGCGGCGTGCTCGGTGCCGATCGTCAGCGCGGTCGGCCACGAGATCGACATCACGCTGTGCGATCTGGTCGCCGATCGCCGCGCGTCGACGCCGACCGGCGCGGGCGAGCTGGTGGTGCCGGTGAAGGCCGAGCTGACCGCGCGGCTCGCCGCCGAGGAGCGCCGCCTGCGCCGCGAGATCGGCCTGGCGCTGCGCGACGCCCGCCAGGAGCTCGACGATCGGATCGAGGCCGCGCGCAGCACGATCAATGCGCGCCTCGCGACCCGCACCGCCGAGCTACGGCGGGTCGAGCTGCGGCTCCTCGCCGCCCACCCGCGGGTCCAGCTCGCGCATCGCCGCGCCGCGCTGACCGCGCTCGAGCGCCGCCTCGCCGCGATCGCGCCCGCCGCGCGCATCGCCCGGGGCCGCAGCGACGTCGACGCGGCGCGGGCCCGGCTCGACGGCGCGATCCGCCGCGGCCTCGAGCGGCGCCGCGCCGGCTTCGCCCAGGCCGTGGCCCGCCTCGACGCGCTGTCGCCGCTGCGCGTGCTCGAGCGCGGCTACGCGCTGGCGACCCGCGACGGCCACGTCGTCACCGACGCCGCCGCCCTCGCGCCCGGCGATCCGATCGAGCTGCGGTTCGCCCGCGGCCGGGCCCGCGGCCGCATCACCGACGTGGAGTCGTGACGATGGCCGAGGGTCGCGCCGTGACGACCCGGCTGGCCGCGGTGATCGGCTGGCCGGTCGCGCACTCGCGCAGCCCCGCGCTCCACGCTGCGGCGTTCGCGGCGACCGGGTTCGACGCGACGATGCTCGCGTTCGCGGTGGCGCCCGCCGAGCTCACCGCGGCGGTCCGCGGCCTCGCCGCCCTCGGCTGTCTCGGCGCCAGCGTCACCGTGCCGCACAAGGCCGCGGTCATCGCGGCGTGCGACGCGGTCGACGACGCGGCCCGGGCGATCGGCGCGGTCAACTGCCTCGGCTTCGACGGCGCCCGCGTGATCGGCCACAACACCGACGCTGGCGGGTTCGCCGACGCGGTGGTCGAGGCCGGGGTCGCGCGCGGTCCCGCGATCGTGCTCGGCGCGGGCGGCGCGGCGCGCGCGGTGGTCGCGGGCCTGGCGTCGCTCGACCTCGCCGTGACCGTGATCGCGCGCCGCCCCGACGCCGCGAGCTGGTGCGCCGCGCAGCCGTGGACCGCGCTCGCCGATCACCTCACCGCCACGCGCCTGCTGATCGACTGCACCTCGGCCGGGCTCGCGGCGGTCGACGATCAGGCGCTGGCCGACGCCGTGCCGATCGATCGTCTCCCCGACGGCGCGGTGGTCGCGACCTTGGTCTATCACCGCCCGACCGCGCTGTGCCAGCGCGCGGCGGCGCGCGGCCTCTGCATCCTCGACGGCCGGGCGATGCTGCTGCACCAGGCGGCGCGGGCGTTCACGATCTGGACCGGCCGCGCCGCGCCGATCGACGCGATGCGCGCCGCCCTCGATCGATCACTGCACGTCTGATGGCGGCGTCAACGACGGCGGCGTCGGCGTCGGCGTCCCGGGCTGCACGGGTGCCGCCTCGACCGAGGTCGGCGACGCCTGGGTCGCGGGACGGCACCGCGACACCGTCGGATCCCAGGCCTGGAGCTGATCGGCGAGCGCGGGATCGATCCGCCGCAGCGCGTTGAGGCTGCCGTAGGCCTCGACGCACTTGCCCGCGGCGGCGAAGACGCGCGCATTCTCGGCGAGCTCGACCGCGGCCGGATCGCGCAGCGTCGTGGCGGCGGCGGTGTTGGTCTCGGGCGGCGGCGCGATCACGCGCTGCGCCACCATCGGCTCGTCGACCCGCTCGTCGGTGACCGGCAGGAGCTGGGCGACGATCATGGCGATCACGCCGCCGATCGCGATCAACCCGCCGACGTTCTTCTGGTCGTGGCGATCCTCCTCGCACGGGTCGCCGATGCCGGTCGGGCGGGGCGGGCACGTCGAGAGCCCACCGTGGACGTACACGCCGACCCCGACCACCGCGACGCCGACCATGGCGTAGGTCGCGACGGTTCGCTGCTTCGAGGTCATCGCGCATCCGCCGAGCAATGCTGCGATCGAGAAGAGAGCCGCCACCCGCGAGAACATGCCAATCACCGGGCCGAACGTAGCGAACCCGGCGCGGCGCGCAAGAGGCAAACGTCGGCGTAAGACCTGCATCACATCGCCGCGAACCGCGAGGAGGCCGTCCATGCGTAGCGACAAGTCGCTGGCGCGACTCGATCGAGTCAGCGTCGGGATCACATGTGCCCTGTTGCTGGCAGTCACAGGCAGCGGCTCGGCTGTTGCCGACGAGCCACCTTTGGAGGAGGTCTCGACCGACGGCTGGATCGACGATCCGTACCAGCCCCACGACACCACCGGCACCAACCTGCGCCTCGGCAGCGCGGTCGGCCACCTGGTCCACGACGGCAAGTCGTACACCGCCCTCGGCGCGGCGATCGCGATGGGACCGCGCATCGGCCGCTTCACCTTCGAGGCCGACTTCCTCTACGTCGATCTGAGCGCCCCGGGGCCGTCGACCCTGCGCTACGGCAACGCCCAGCGGCTCGGCGTGATGGCCCGCGTCGACGTGCTGCGGTTCGGGCCGCGCATGATCGGCGCGAACTCGCTGCTCGCGATCTACGCCGAGGTCGGCGCGGCGCGGCAGTGGCACCACTGGTCGCGGCCGGGCGATCGCGAGCCGCAGCGCGAGGTGCCGGTCGACAGCGCGATCTCGACCGGCGTGTTCGGCTTCGGCCTCAACCTCGACCACCGCCTCGAGCAGCCGCGCGGCTTCCCGAAGCGGGTCGGCTGGCAGCTCGGGTGGCAGCTGACGTCGTCGCAGACCCGCGAGCCCGACCCGATGGTGGTGTGCCGCGGCCCCAACAGCTGCATCGCGGCGCCGTCGATGCCGCGGCCGCCGGGCCGCGACACCGCGCTGCTGGTGACGTCGACGATCGCGGTGACCTGGTAGCGCTATCCGAAGCTGCGGGTCGCGGTGGTGGCGAGGCCGACGATCACCGCGAGCCACAGGATCGCCGCGACCAGCATCGCGC
>JAYTAJ010000848.1:0-3292 GCA_043737575.1 Myxococcales bacterium
CGGGCAGCGTGGACGACATCCCGCTTGATAGCACCCCGCGGCGGCGACCGGGTCCGATCGCCTGCGGTACGATCGCGCCACGTTGCGGATCGCGGTCACGTCCGAGTACCACTTTCGCCGCGGCGTCGACGGGGTCTACACCGACGCCGCGTACCCGTACGAGTTCTGGGCGGCGTTGCGCGCGGTGTTCGACGAGATCGTGATCGTCGCGCGGGTCGGCACCGAGCCGGTCGCGCCCGATCACCGCCGCGCCGACGGGCCCGGCGTGCGGTTCGCCGCGGTCCCCGAGTTCGTCGGCGTGCGCGGCCTCGGTCGGCGCGGCGCCGCGCTGGCGGCGGTCGCGCTCGCGGCCGCGGGGGACGTCGACGTTATGCTGCTGCGCGGACCCGGCGTGATCGCGACCGCGGGCCACCTCGCGGCCCAGCTGCGCCGCGTCCCGTACGGCGTCGAGGTCTCGAGCGATCCGTTCACCAGCCTCGCCGCCGCGGGCCCCGGCCTCGCGCGCCTCGCGACGATCGCGGCGGCGGTGATGCGCGTGCAGCTGCGCGGCGCGATCGCGACCCGCTACGTCACCGACGGTGCGATCCAGCGCCGCTATCCGCCGCCGCCCGGTCGCTTCACCACCGCGGCCTCCGATCTCGAGCTGCCCGACGCGCTGTTCACCGATCCGCCGATCGCGATCACCGACCGCGACGTGCTCGAGCTGATCTGGGTCGGCGCGCTGGCGCGGCCGTACAAGGGCGTCGACGTGCTGCTCGCCGCGCTGGCGCGCACCGCGCGGCCGCATCGCCTGACCCTCGTCGGTGACGGTGTGCTGCGCGGCGCGCTCACCGCCGACGCCGCGGCGCGCGGCCTCGCCGATCGGGTCCGGTTCGCGGGCATGGTCGGTGTCGGTGCCCCGGTCTTCGCGCGGCTGCGCACCGCCGATCTGTTCGTGCTGCCGTCGCGCACCGAGGGTCTGCCGCGCGCGCTGATCGAGGCGATGGCGGTCGGCCTGCCGTGCCTCGCGACCCGGGTCGGCGGCGTCCCCGAGCTGCTCCCCGACGACGCGATGGTCGCGGCCGACGACATCGACGGTCTGGCCCGCGCGATCGACGCCGTCGCCGCCTCGCCGCCTCGCCGCCGCGCCATGGCCGCCGCCAACCAGGCGCGCGCCCGCGCCTTCCGGATGAGCGTGCGCCGTCAGCGAATGGACGAGTTCTACCGGGCGCTGCGCACCGCGGCCGGAGCGTGATACCTACCCTGTGAATGTGCGGCATCGTTGGCTTCCTGGACGTCGACGGGACAGCTGTTCCCGACGCAGAGGCGCTGGTGCTGCGCATGGCGGCGACGATCGCGAACCGCGGTCCCGACGACGAGGGCGCGTGGGCTGACGCCGCGGGGATCGCGCTCGGGTTCCGCCGCCTGTCGATCCTCGATCTGTCGCCGCTCGGCCGTCAGCCGATGCGCTCGGCGTCGGGTCGCTACACGATCGTCTACAACGGCGAGATCTACAATCACGGCGCGCTGCGCGACGAGCTGCGCAGCCGTGGCCACGAGTTTCGCGGACGGTCCGACACCGAGGTCATCCTGGCGTGCATCGAGGAGCACGGCTTCGAGGCCACGCTGCCGAAGCTGCGCGGCATGTTCGCGCTCGCGGTGTGGGACGCGCTCGATCGGACGCTGTCGCTGGCGCGCGATCGCTTCGGCGAGAAGCCGCTCTACGTCGGCTGGGCCCGCGGCGGGCGCCTGCTGCTGTTCGGCTCCGAGCTGAAGGCGCTGCGCGCCCATCCCGACTTCACGCCCGCGATCGATCGCGCGGCGCTGTTGCGCTTCATCCGTCACGGCTACGTGCCGTCGCCGCGGTCGATCTACCAGGGCATCGCCAAGATCCCGCCTGGCACCTGGGTGCGGGTGTCGGCCGCCGATCGCGACACCACGCCGCGTCCGTACTACTCGTTCCGCGCGGTCGCCGAGGCCGGCCTCGCCGATCCGCTCGCGGTCGGGCTCGACGAGGCGGCGGCGCTGCTCGAGGCCGAGCTCGACCGCGCGGTCCGCGAGCAGATGATCGCCGACGTGCCGATCGGCGCGTTCCTGTCGGGCGGCGTCGACTCGTCGCTGATCACGATGCTGATGCAGCGCCACTCGACGCAGCCAGTCCGGACCTTCTCGATCGGCTTCACCGACCCGCGGTTCGACGAGACCAAGTACGCGCGCGCGGTGGCGTCGCGGCTCGGCACCGAGCACACCGAGCTGCGGATCAGCGCCGACCAGGCGCTCGCGGTGATCCCGTCCTTGCCGTCGATCTACGACGAGCCGTTCGCCGACTCGTCCCAGATCCCGACGACCCTGGTGTCGCGGCTCGCGCGCCAGCAGGTCACGGTGGCGCTGGCGGGCGACGGTGGCGACGAGCTGTTCGCGGGCTACCCGCGCTACGCGTCGATGCGCGCGATCGAGCGGGTCTTCAAGCTGCCGGGCCGTCGCTGGCTGGGCAAGCTGGGCGGCGCCGCGATCGAGCTGGTCACCCGCGACGGCATCGAGGCCGGGCCGCTGCAGCGGTTCGCCGACTGGGCGCGCCGCCGCACCGACATCGCCAGCGTGCCCGACCTCGACGCGTTCTACGAGCTGTACATGAGCCTGTGGTACCACCCCGACTGGGTGGTGCCGGGCGTCGTCGAGGATCGCGGCCACATGCCGCTGCGCAAGGACGTGCTCGCGCGCGGTAGCACCACCGAGCGCGCGCTGTTCGCCGACACCGTGCAGTACCTGCCCGACTGCCTGCTCACCAAGGTCGATCGCGCGGCGATGTCGGTCAGCCTCGAGACCCGCCTGCCGCTGCTCGATCCCGGCGTCGTCGCGCTGGCGTGGCGCCTGCCGTTCGCGACCAAGGTCGTCGGCGAGCGCACCAAGCTGGTGATGCGGCGCGTGCTCGCGAAGCAGCTGTCACCCGCGCTGTTCGAGCGGCCCAAGATGGGCTTCATGGTCCCGATCGTCGACTGGCTGCGCGGGCCGCTGCGCGACTGGGCGGAGGCGCTGCTCGACGAGCGCCGCCTGCGCGACGACGGCTTCCTCGAGCCGACCGTGATCCGCCGCCGCTGGCTCGGCTTCCTCGCGGGCACGCGCGACTGGCACGGCCTGTTGTGGCCCGTGCTGATGTGGCAAGCGTGGCGCGAGCAGAACCCTGGCGTGATCGGCTGATCAACTCGTCACGCGCGCGCTACTTCAGCAGCTTCTTCAGCTCGACGACCTCGGCGTGGGCGGGCTCGGTCTTGGCGGCGAGCGCGAGCGCGGCCCGGGCCTTGGCCTTGTCGTT
>JAYTAJ010000849.1:0-3289 GCA_043737575.1 Myxococcales bacterium
TCGCCGTCGTCGGGGACCGCGACTCCCGCCGCCGCGTCGGACGCACCGCTGCCCGCGGCGCCCAGCGGATCGCTCAACGCCTACTACCAGGCGCTCGACGTCGCGACGTTGCACCAGCGCTTCCAGAAGGAGACCGAGAGCCAGGTCTACGATCGGACCAAGGAGGAGATCGGGCGCGATCCGCTGTGGCAGAGCCCGAACCCGGATCCGGCGTGGATCAAGGAGTGGCGGCAGAAGGACTGGACCAACGCGAGCGAGAACACCGAGATCATGTTCCAGGCCGCGTTCAACCGCGGCTGGGAGGCGGCGTGCAAGCGCGAGTTCGCCGAGGTCTGGCAGCTCCACGGCACCGTCGCGAAGGACCTCGCGCCCGAGCTGGCGAAGGTCGACGCGCTGACCAACTACTACGAGCGCATCCTCGCCTACGCCGCGCTCTACCAGCGCTACGTCGTCGCCATCACCGCGGGCGGCTCCGATCCGATCAAGGGGCCGCTGCGCTCGGCCGGCTACGGCACGACGATCCTCGCGCACGCAGTGGCGTTCCACCGCGGCTCGACCCACGCGTTCGTCGAGTTCCCCTGGGAGCGCTTCGGCGAGGCCGGCTCGGCGCGGCGGACGGCGCGGACGCTCACCGAGGAGGCCTTCGAGCTCCAGGCCTACTGCTCGGCGGCGTCGAGCCAGGGCGGCGCCAAGCTGCCGTCGTTCGCGCAGCTGATCGACACCAGCAACATCAAGTCGCGGCGGATCGCGTGGCCGACGGTGTGGGGCGACGAGAACGCGGTCGCGGCGGCGGTGAAGCAGCAGGTCGCCGAGGCCGGCAAGCAGCTCGACACCCCGCGCGGGCTGCGAGTCGAGGCGGTCGAGAAGGCGTCCGGCGTCAGCTTCCCCGACGGTGAGCCGAAGCTCGCGAGCTTCCACGACTGGAAGGTGACGGCGGTGAAGGGCACGACCCTGACCCTCGCGAAGGACGCGCTCGAGAACTACTCGTACGCGTGCCGCGAGACCCGCCAGATCGATCGCATCGAGAACGGCCGCATCTACTACCGCCAGAACTGCAAGAACGGGCAGTCGATCTACCAGCTGTCGGCGACGGTCGAGCTGGCCGAGCTGCCGCCCGGCACCACCTTCGCGAAGGGCGACGTCGTCGACTTCATGGCCGACATCGAGAGCAGCGTCGTGAAGGTCGTGAAGGACACCGCGCCCAAGAAGGTCACCAAGCGGACGCTGGTCTTGACCGGGCGCCACCTCGGCACGATCGAGCGCGGCCGCGACAAGCTGACGTGGTGACGCGAGTCCGCTACCCTCGCGCCGTCGATGCGGCTCAACAAGTTCATCAGCGAGACCGGCACCTGCTCGCGGCGCGAGGCCGACGCGATGATCGAGGCCGGGCGGGTCGCGGTGAACGGCGCGGTGGCCGGGCTCGGCACCCAGGTCGTCGAGGGTGACACCGTCACCGTCGATGGCGCGGCGATCGGCGCGGCGCGGGATCGGCCGCGGCCGGTCTACATCGCGCTCAACAAGCCGGTCGGCGTCACCTGCACCACCGAGCGCCACGTCGAGGGCAACATCATCGACTTCGTCGATCACCCCGAGCGGATCTTTCCGATCGGCCGGCTCGACAAGGAGTCGGAGGGGCTGATCCTCCTCACCAACGACGGCGACATCGTCAACGAGGTGCTGCGGGCCGAGCACCACCACGACAAGGAGTACGTCGTCGCGGTCGATCGCGGGATCAACGACGACTTCCTCGTGCAGATGGCGCGGGGTGTCCGGATCCCGGACGGCATGACCCGGCCGTGCAAGATCGTCAGCGTCGCGGCGCGGGGGTTTCGCATCGTCCTGACCCAGGGCCTCAACCGCCAGATCCGCAAGATGTGCGAGGCGCTCGGCTACCAGGTCGTCGCGCTGCAGCGGGTGCGCATCATGCACATCGAGCTGGGCCACCTGAAGATCGGCCGCTGGCGCAACCTCACCGAGGCCGAGGTCGCGGGGCTGTTGCCGAAGGCGCCCGCGGCGGCGCGGATCGAGCAGCCGCGCCACGTCGCGCCGAAGCCGCGCGCGGCACCCGCGGCGGCCGCGCCGAAGCCGAAGCCGAAACCGATCCCGTTCGGTCAGCCCGGCTGGGGCGGCGGCGTCGATCGCGGCGGCGCGCCGCGACGGCGCGGAGGCCGCTGATGCGGCTGTTGCTGCTGACGCCGCCGATGACGCAGCTCAACACGCCGTACCCCGCGACGGCGTACCTCACCGGCTTCCTGCGCCAGCACGCGGCGCGGCTCGGGCTCGAGATCGCGCAGGCCGATCCGGCGCTCGAGCTGTTCTTGCGGTTGTTCTCGCGCGCGGGCGTCGCGCGCATCGCCGAGGCGGCGGCGGCGCGGGTCGCCAAGCGGCGGTCGCGCGGCGACAAGCCCGCGGCGGTCGTGACCCACTTCCTCGACGAGCGCGATCGCTACGTCGCCACCGTCGACGCCGCGATCCGGTTCCTGCAGGGCAAGGATCCCAGCCTGGCGCTGCGCATCGTCGGCCGCGAGCTGCTTCCGGAAGGCCCGCGGTTCGCCGCGATCGACGCCGCGGGCGGCGGGCCCGATGACGGCGATCCCCTGGGCTGGGCGTTCGGCGCGCTCGGCACGCTCGATCGCGCGAAGTACCTCGCCAGCCTGTACGTCGACGATCTGGCCGACGTGATCCGCGAGGCGATCGATCCGCGGTTCGAGCTGTCGCGCTACGGCGAGAAGCTGGCGTCGAGCGCGCCGACCTTCGACGCCCTGGCCACCGCGCTCGCGGCGCCGCCGACCCTGGTCGACGACATCCTCGACGACGTGACCCGGGGGCTCTACGCCCAGCACCGCCCCGACGTCGTCGGCCTCACCGCGCCGTTCCCCGGCAACGTCTACGGCGCGTTTCGGATGGCGCGGGTCGGCAAGGCGATCGCGCCCGCGACCCGCATCGTGCTGGGCGGGGGCTACGTCAACACCGAGCTGCGCTCGCTCACCGACCCGCGGGTCTTCGATCACGTCGACTACGTCACGCTCGACGACGGCGAGCGACCGCTGCTGGCGCTGCTCGAGCACCTCGCGGCCGGCGGCACCGGCCCGCTGCTCCGCACCTTCGTCCGCGACGGCGGCGCGGTGGTGCTGCGCACCGACGACGCCTTGCACGACGTGCCGCTGCGCGACGCCGGCACGCCGACCTATGACGGCCTGCCGCTCGATCGCTACCTGTCCTTGTTCGAGATGCTCAACCCGATGCATCGCCTGTGGTCCGACGGCCGCTGGAACAAGCTCACCGTCGC
>JAYTAJ010000850.1:0-17239 GCA_043737575.1 Myxococcales bacterium
GCCCTTGGTGCGGAAGAACGCGCGCTGCTCCATCGTCGCGTCCTGGGCGCCGCTCCGGCTGTAGGCGACGGTCGCGCGGGTCTTGATCGTCACCTCGTAATCGGAGTTGGGCAGCCAGGCCAGTCGGCCCTGCCCGTGGAAGCGCTGATCCTGCGCGTGGCAGCGCAACCGCTCGATCACGGCGCGGCGCTCGTCGGCGACGGTGCGGTAGCGGACCGCGACCACCTCGACGAAGGCGGCGCCGCGGTTGGCGATCGCGGTCGGCCCGGTGACCGGTGCGCCCAGCTTGCGGATCACCACCGAGGTCAGGCCGCGCTCGTCCTCGAGGTGGATCGGGGCGCCGGGATCATCGGTGCTCATCGCGAAGATCTGCGACGTCACCAGCGCGAGCCCGCGGTAGCCATCGACGATCAGCTGCGCGTTCGAGTGGGCCGGCGCCCAGTACGCGAACACCTCGCAGACCCGGGCCGGCTCGTCGAAGCTCGCGATCGCGATCGGCCCCGCGCCCTGGGCGTCGACCGCGATGCGCGCGACCCGCGACCCCGCCGGCGCCTGCACCGCCGGCACCACGATCGGCGCCCGGCCGCCGGTCCAGTGCAGCGTGCTGGTGCTGGTCGTGAAGCGCTCGGTCGCCGGGGTGCGCGCGCCGACGGTGGTCTCGGCGAAGTCGACGACGTGCCAGATCGGCTTGGGCCACTGCGGCGTGCAACACGGCCAGCCCGGGTTGCTCGCGGCGAGGACCTCGTCGCCCTCGGGATTGCTCGACAGGAACGAGTACGGCGTGACCGCGTTGATCAACAGCCGGCGCGGATCGAGCCGGCCCAGGCGCTGGACGTCGGCGTCCCAGTCGAAGCCGACCGCGGACTGAAACGCGGCCTCCCACTCGCCGGGCGGCAGGCCGGCCAGGTTGTCGAGCTCGGTGCGCACCGGGTCGACGAGATCGGTCCACGCCCCCGCGGTCTCGCCGTAGCGGCGGCGGCGCCGGATCCCGATCGCGACCAGCTCGTAGGTGACCTCGAGCTCGTTCGACTGCTGGCGGCCGGCGTGGACCGGCGTGCCCGGCACCACCGTCGCCGACGCGTCGAGCGACGGCTTGAAGTCGAGCGCGATCTCGCTGTCGCAGCTCACCAGCGCGAGCGCGGCCAGCGCGGCCTCGCCGACCACCGGTGCCGGGAGCGCCCGCACCGCGTCGAGGGCGTGGACCTCGGTCGGCGCGGCGTCGATGCCGGCGACGCCGATCGGGATCGCGATGCGCGGCCCCGGCCCGATCGCCGACGCCGCGATCAGCGGGCGCGACACCAGCGGCATCGCCTCGGGCGTCGGCGCGCCGTCGATCGACGACCACCGCACCGTGACGTCGGGCAACCACCACGGCGTCTCGATCCGGACCACGGTGCTGACCCGCGAGTACGCCGACGGCCCCGGGCCCAGCTCGCCGTAGTCGACGTGAACGCTGGCCGCGAAGTTGAAGCAGCCGAACAGGCGGACCCGGATCCCGGCCTCGATGATCAACGTGTGGCCGGTCGCGACCGCCTCGTTGCGCCACTGCCCCGACACCCAGCTCAGCGTGAAGTAGAGCTTGATGGTGCCGAAGCCGAACTTGACCGTACCCTTGGCCGACACGATCAGGCCGAACACGCTCAGGCTCTCGGTGGTCGGATCGATCGCGTCGGCGGCGTCGACGCGGTGGAAGCAGGCGCCGAAGAAGATCTCGAGCTTCCACCAGCGATTGAACTGGAAGCGCACCGACGGCCACGTCGTGACGTCGTTGTACTGGCCGATCGCGATGGTGTCGGGCTTGTTGCCGAAGAACAGCAGCCCGGCGATCGTGAGCTCGCCGAGCCAGCTCGCGATGTTGCCGAACAGCGCCTCGAGCCCGACGTTGAAGCCGATCGTGAGGCCCCACTTGTCGTGGCGGTCGTCCCACTCGAACGCGGCGAACGCGAGCGGCTGCGGCGCCTTCAGCGCGTACAGTTCGAGCCCGCCGACCAGGCCCTTGTCGGCCGGGCTGCGCATCTGGAAGAAGAACGCGTCGAACCGCACCGCCTTGGTGCCGGCGAAGGTGACGCTGGCGGCGAGGCCGAAGGCGTCGGACTGATCGAGCGGCTGCCACGCGGTCAGCGCGCGGTGCTGGGGCAGCTCGACCGCGTTGAGGTTGCTCTTGTACCAGCGGTACAGCCGCATCGGCTGATCGGTGCCGTCGACCGCGGGCAGACGCGGCGCCAGGTTCTCGACGACGAGCACGCGCAGACCGCGCAGCTCCATGCTGCCGATCGGCAGGCCGCCGAGCACGATGCCGAGCAGCCAGTAGCCGAAGTTGTCGACGCCGCGGACCCTGCCCCGGTACATCTCGAAGCCGAGATCGAAGTTCTTGCCGAGCAGCGGGAAGCACACCTGCAGGCCGACCGCGACCTCGGAGTAGTGGTTGCCGGGCGGCAGGTCGTACTCGGACAACGCGCCGAAGCCGCTGATCTCGGCCTTGCCGATCGAGAAGAACACGCTGACGCCGTCGAGCAAGAACGCGGGCGCGTCGTCGTCGCCAGCGATGCGGGTGCGCAGGCGGTGGAGGTGCACGCCGTAGCCGCGGGCCAGCGCCTCGGCGCGCCCGGCCGAGGTCCGCGCGCACGGGCCGTGGCTGGGCGCGTCGGCGGGCGGCGGTGGCGCCGCGGGATCGACCGGGGCCGGGGCGGCGGCGTCGGCCGAGCCGAACGACTTCTCGAGGCTGGCGCTGACCGACAGGTAGAAGCCGCCGTTGTCCTCGCTGACCAGGCCGATGTCCTCGATGTGGAGGCGCAGCTTGTCGAACAGCTTGAGGTCGCGATCGGTCGACGACGCCATCGAGCCGAACGACGGCTTGCCGAACCGCCAGCCGAGATCCTCGAAGTACGACGACGCCGCTGGCCCCGGGCCGATCGGGTTGCCCTTCGTGTCGAGCTTGGCGATCGCGCGCTCCTCGCCGGGCTGCATCGACACCAGCTCGAGATCGACCAGCACGCAGAACGCCGACGCCGCGCTGCCACCGCCCTCCATCAGCTTCTTGACCTCGGGCAGCGACACCCCGATGCGGACCCCGGCCAGGAAGATCGCGGTGCCGAACGCGGTGAAGATCCGCGGGCGCGAGCCGACCGGGATCACGAGCCCGGCGATCAGCTCGCCGGCCTCGTCGAACGACACCGGGAACGACCAGCGATCGGGATCGTTGACCGCGGCGCCGGTGCGCTGGATCGCGGCGTCGAACTCGACCGGGGCCTCGCCGTCGAGGTCGGTCGTCTGGAGCAGGACCCGGAACAAGCGGGCCGTGATCGGCCCCAGCTTGAGATCGACCGGCGCGTCGTCGAGGTGGTAGCGCTCGCCGCCGTCGTCGCCGACCAGGATGCGGCGGCGCAGCCCGAACCGGCCGTGGACCGGGAACGGCAAGGTCAGGACCCGGAAGAACGGGATCACGAGATCATCGAGGACGAACTCGACCTGGTCGGCCTCGGCGCGATCGGCCGCCGCCTTCGCGGCCCAGGTGCTCCACGGTGGCATGTCCATGTCGAGATCGACGGTGCGGATCGCGAGCAGGCCGGTGTAGGCGTTGGCCGGGAGCAGATCGAGGGCGTGGCGCTTCCACTCGAGCGGCAGCTCGGCGTCGAGGTGGGCGCGCGGCACGCCGCTCGGCGCCGGCGTCGGGATGAGCTGGAGATCGTGCAGCCCCTTCACCGGCAGCCCGCTGGCGCGACACGCCCCGATCGAGATCGGCACTGCGGTGTCGAAGTAGAAGTCGCCGAGCTCGGTCAGGCGCACGTTGACCCGCACCGTGATCCGCGACGGCTCGTGCTCGGACAGCACGATCTCGAGGCTGTCGGGCAGGGTCGCGTCGAAGCCCTCGATCGGACCGTCGGGCGGCGGCGCGGGCGCGACCCGCACGTCGGGCAGATCGATCTGGCTGCCTTGCTCGGCCATGGTCCGGCGCGGCATCAGCAACCCGGGCGGCATCAGGATCGTCACCGGCAGGCCGTGGATCGCGACCTCGACGCCGCCGGTGCTGCGGGTGACGAACAGGTGCGCGGGCACGCCGTGGGTCGGGCGGATCACGAACGACACCTTGCCGAGCTGGTGCAACGTGATCGGCGGGATCGCGGCGAAGTTCTCGACGTGGAGCTCGGCGGTGACACCGACGGCCACCGGATCGCCGGCGATCGGGCCGGGCTGGGCCGCGCCCGGGCGCAGCGCGGTGAACCGCAGCCCGTCCTGGAGCTGGGTCATCAGCTCGCCGACGTCCTCGTCGTGGACGACGTCGCCGCGATCGAGGTGGACGCGATCGCTCGGCCACACCGCGGTGGCCTCGACGGCGCCGGCGACCCCGAGCAGCTCGTAGAACCGCACGCCGTCCATCTAGTGCACCGCGTCCGAAGTAGCATCAACGAGGTGGCGTGGATCGTCGTCGAGCGCAAGGCGCCGCGACGAAGGGCTACTCGTCGTAGCTCGAGGAGCGGCAACGCCGCGATCGGCGACGAGGCGCGCCAGATCGTTGATGCGATCTCGGATGCGGTGCACTAGACCTCCACCGTGTTGCTCACCGCGTCACGGCCGTCGAGGCTGCGGGCGCGGAGGCGGAAGCGCCAGGTCCCGGGCGGGGCCCGATGCAGCGTGGTCGACACCGCGGGCGCGAGCCGCGCCGAGACCCGCTCGAAGCGCGTGCCGTCGGCCGAGCGCTCGACGATGACCTCGACGGCGTCGGCGGGGGTCGGCCACGTCCAGCTCACGATCAGGTTGGGCGCGGCGCCGGCGATCGCGAGCACGGGCGCGACCAGCGGCGGCGGCGGCGTGACGATCGCGAACGGGCCGGCGAGCGGCGACACGACGCCGTCGCGGGTGATCGCGCACGCCCACAGCCGGACCCGGGTGCCGGCGGCGACCGCGACGTCGACGATGGCGGCGCGGCCGGGACCGTCGGCGGCGGGCGGCGGCGCGACGTGGAGCGCGCCCGCGAGCAGGGTGCCGTCGGCGAAGCGCAGCTTGGCGCGATCGGCGAGCGCGAGGTGCGGCGCGCTGGCGACCCGCACCAGCTCGGGCGGATCGGCGGGTGGATCGCGCGGCACCACCCGCTGGAACACGATCAGGTGCGTCACCTCCCCCGAGCCGTCGACGCGCAGACGCAGGCGAGTCGGCGGATCACCGGGCTCGCGCGGCAGCGGCTGGGGCGGCGTGAGGCGGGTGATCGGGACCCGGACCACGCCGCGCAAGGTGACGCCGTCGGCCGACAGGTTGCCGGCGGCGTCGGCGACCCGAGCCCGATAGACCCAGCGCGCGCCGGTGCTGGGCAGCACGTCGGTGACGATCGGCAGCACCACCGGCAGCGCGATCGCGGGCTGGAACAGGCGGGCCCGCTGCGGGTGCGAGGCGGCGAGGAAGACCACGAAGCGATCGTCGAGTGCAGCGGCGGTCGCGCCGCCGAGCGCGGCGATCACCGCGGCGCGATCGGTCGGGTTCGCGATCGCGAGATCGTGCTCGGCGTCGCCGGGGCGGTGCGGCTCGAGGACGCGGGCGATCACGCGGGCGCCCTCGACGCGGTAGGCCTGCACGACCTCGACGTCGGAGACGCGCTCGAGCCGGACGGTGGCGCCGGCGGCGAGGCCGGTGCCAGCGAGCAGCGGCGCGAGATCGATCTTGGCCTCCATCGGCCGCGCGCTCGGCTCGGGCGCGACCACCACCGGCACCGGATCGAGCGCGGGCACCTCGACGATGATCGGGCGCTCCTGGTAGCGACCCTGGACCCGGATCGGGACGATCGCGCTCTCGTTGCCGGGCCGGCCCGCGGGCAGCGCGTCGGGCACGTAGGGCTGGGCGTCGGCGGTGCTGACGCCGAGCCAGAGCTGATCGCGAGGGTGGCCGGCGGTGAGGGTGAGCGCGTCGAAGATCGGCAGCGACTCGTAGGTCGTGGCGGAATCGATCGCGCGGATCTGGAGGCGCGGCCCCCACGCCGGCGGCCGGGTCGCCTCGGGGGTGAGCCGCACCGGCATCACGATCGGCCCGATCCTCGGGATCGCGAACGCGCCGCCGGCGAGCGGGACCCGGGTGATCAAGCGCGCGACGATCGTGGTGCCGGCGTCGTGGCCGAGGATCTCGAACGGGTAGCCGGCGTCGAGGCGCAGGCCGCGGGCGTCGTCGGCGTGGACCGCGCGCTCGAGGATCAACGTGACGTCGCAGCGCCCGGCGCCGTGATCGACGACGGTGGTGAGCTGGGCGCGCACGCCGGTGGGATCGCGGCGCGAGAGATAGAGACGGAACTCGGCGGCGGTGGGATCCTGGGTGCGCTGCTGCGGGTGCCAGCCCCAGCGCAGCACGATCGCGTTGGCGTGGCCGCCGAGCAGCGCGCGCTCGTCGTCGGAGAGATCGGACGCGCCGCGCACCAGCACGCGGGCGTGGACCCCGGTCGGCCCGGGCGCGGCTTGCTGCGCGGCCGGCAGCGCGTCGGGCCCGACCGGCACCGGCGGCGGCGCCCACTTCTCGAGGCGCGCGATCACGGTCTCGGTCCAGGTCGCGCTGGGCCGGCCGATCGGATCGACCGCGCGCACCCGATAGCGATGGTGGGTGTTGGGCGACGGCGCCGGCCGCGGTACCGCCTCGCCGTCGATCGCGAAGTCGAACACGTCGGGCCAGACCAGATCGCTGGTGCCGTTGCCGGCCGACGGCTGCGGGACCTCGGGATAGCGCGCGAGCAGATCGGCGCCGAGGCCACCGTCGATCGACGGCGGAGTGCCGTCGCGGTGACCGGTGATCAGGTTGTCGCCGTCGATCAGCGGACGCCAGGTCGCGCCCGCGACGTCGGTCGCGAGGTGCTCGATCTGGAACAGCGTGGCCGCGCTCGGCGGCGGCGGCAGATCGGGCGGCCACATCACGATGCCACCGTCGGGCGCGGGCTGCCAGCGCACCTCGAAGCCGAGCTCCTCGCGCGGCGGCGCGGCCGCGGTCGGCACGTCGGTGGGCGCGGCCGGTTGCGGGCGCTGCAGGTTCGCGATCGCGGCGGCGAGCGGCGGCGCCGGCAGCGGCGTCTGCACCAGCGGGATCGGCGGCGTCACCCGCGCGACCACGACGACCGGCGCGGCCGCCAGATCGGCGGGGATGCGCAGGCCGCACCAGAAGCCACGGCCGCCGAGGCGGAGCTGCTCGATCGGCGCCGCGAACGTGAGCGTGACGCGCTCGCCGGCCGGCACCGGCGTCGTCGCGGTCGACCACGGCCCCCAGGCGACGCCGCCGGCGTAGGTCAGGCTGTGCGCGCCGCGCAGCGCGAGCACGACGGTGCGGGTCGGTCGCGGCAGATCGATCACCGCGCTCCAGCCCTCGAGGTCGGGGCCGATCCACCACGGCAGCCGCTCGGGCGCGAGCGCGAGCCCGTGCCGGCTCACCATCACCGATCCGACCGGGCCGGCCGCCTCCGCGCTCGCGACCACGGTCGGCTGCGGCAGGCGAACCCGCAGCGCGCCGAGGAAGAACTCGGCCGGCACCGGCGTGCTCGCGGGGATGGTGTGGAGGCCGTAGATCGCGTCGACCAGATCGCCACCCGGGAACGCCGCGCTGATCCGGTACTCGTAGCTGTGGCCCGGCACCAGCGCGGGATCGCGATCGAACCACGCGAAGCCGAGCGCGCGCCGCCAGGTCGGATGCGGCAGCACCGCGCGCAGGGCGTCGAGCGCGCAGGTCTCCTCGGGATCGATGGTGGCGTCGGCGTGCGTCCACATCGCCAGCTCGATCGGCCGATCGGCGCCGACCCGCGCGATCATCCGGCGCAGCAACGCGGCGAGGTGGGCGAACTCGTCGGCGTCGATCGCCTCGCCCGGCAACAGCCGCGACCGTGCCTCGGCCAGCTCGGCGGCGCCGTCGGCGAGCGGCATCAGGGGCCGCAGTGGCAACTGCACGCGCGCGATCGTGGGCGCCGCGTCCCAGTCGGCGGCGTTGGCGTCGCGCAGCTCGAGGCACCAGCTGATCGTGCTGAGGGCGCGCGCGTAGACGACGACGGTGTCGATGCCCTCGGCGAACAGATCGTGGACCGCGGCGCCGTCGAGGTTGCGGCCACCCGCCACCACCTTGCCGTCGCGCAGGCCGACCGCGAAGCTGGCGCGGGCCTCGACCTGGACCCGGACCCGCGGCGCCGGCGCGGTCAGCTCGAGCGTGATGATCTCGCACGTGCCCGGCACCACGATCGCGAGCGCGCGGGTCGGCGCCACCGGCGCGACCGGGACCGGACACGCGCCGAGCCGCTCGGTGACGACGCCGAACCGGATCCCCAGCTCGTGACGATCGCGCAGCAACGCGAGCTCGGCGGCGGTGAGCGCGACGCAGTCGAGGCGGGGCCGCCCATGCGCGAGCCGGCGCTGGATCCGCCAGCCCGGCGGCGAGAACACCCAGCCGTGGGGCCCGCTCCACTGCAGGTGGATGCCGACCCGCGGCGGTGCCACCTCGGCGAGGGCGTGGACGAAGATCGCCATTACACCGGCCCCGGCTGGGGATCGGGATCGGTGTGCGACGGCGCGTCGACGGCGAGGTTCCAGAGCCGCTGGTAGATCGCCTGCGCGGTGAACGGCAGGTTGCCGAGCAGGGTGCCGAGCATGCCGGCGATGCTGAACGGCAGGATGCCCTCGTCGGTGATCGAGATCTGCGACCGCGGGTTGGTCGCGTGCAGCGGCGTGAAGCGATTGCCGAGCTGGTGGTTGCGGCGGAACAGCTCGAAGCCGGCGACCGCGTCCTCGAGGAGCACCGGGCCCATCGCCGGCGGCAGCCCGAGGTGCTCGGCCCACAGCGCGGTGCGGAGCGCGCGCGCGGGGTTGTCGGGCGCGGCCCGGAGCTGCTGCGGGATCGCGAACACGTTGATCTCGCCGTCGGTGAAGAAGCCCCGGCGGTTGAGGTTGGCCGAGCCGATCGAGACGAAGGTGTCGTCGATCATCATGGTCTTGGCGTGGACGTAGACCCCCTTCACCGACGACATCGTGACCGCGGTGTCCTTGCCGTGGGCGCGCGGGTTCGCGCCCCAGCGGGGATCGCCGGGCGCGCTGCCGCGGACCACGCGGACCCGGGCCGCCGGCGCACCAGCCTCCTCGACCGCGGTGACGTCGTGGGCCAGCATCAGCTCGCCGTCGATCCACAGCCAGAACGGCGCGGCGAGCACGCGGGCCGGCGTCGCGACCAGGATCGCGTCGTCGCTGGCCCCGCACGCGCGCGCCAGCCAGCACCGGCCGCGCGCCGCGACTCGCCCGGGCGCTTGCAAGATCGGCCGGCGCTGCGGATAGCCGACCAGCATGCGATCCTGCCAGCCGTTCGACGGATCGGTGCCGCGCAAGCGATCGAGCATCACGCGCCGGCGGCTGTCGCCGAACGGTTGATCGGTCTCGCCGGGCAACAAGATGATCAAGCGGTGACAGCGCAGCCTGGCCTGGCGCAGCACCTCGACGAAGGTGTCGGGCGGCGTGAAGTACTGATCCTCGATGTAGATGCAGTCGCGCGCCGCCGCCATCGCGAGCATCAGCGTGTGGAAGATGCCGGCGTCGCCGCTCGGCGCGTAGGTCAGCGGCGGATCGATCGCCACCACCGGCGACGGGCCGAAGTAGGTGCGGCCGACCCGCGCGACGTGCAGGCTCGGCTGCAAGGTCGTCGGCGCCGGCGTCGCCGGATCGGGCGGCAGCGCGATCAGCTCGGCCGCGGTGCCGCCGCGCACCTGCTCGTCGTAGCGCCAGCGCTCCTCGAACGAGACGAACACGTCGTGCGTGATCGGGCCGGTGAGCCGGCAGTGCACGTCGTGGTACGCGCCGCGGACGCCGTGGGCGGGCGAGTCGAGGCGGTTCCGGTTGACGTCGATGCCGCCGAGGTACGCGACGTAGCCGTCGTCGTCGGCGGTGGCCGGCCGCTTCACCATCTGGCACTTGTTGTGGAAGACGCTGAACGACTCGACGTCGGCCTCGAGGCCGAACAGCGGCTCGACCAGCCCGTCGGCGAGCGGGTTGTGGGTGAGCGCCATCCGGTTCGACGAGTAGGCGGCGAGCGGCGCGGCGGCGGTGGCGTCGATCGCGTTGATGGCGTCGACGGTGCCCTTCGCGGTCTCGAGCACCTTCTCGGCCAGCCACTGGAAGCCGTCGGCGTTGGCGACCAGCGCGCCGAGCGCGAACACCAGCGCGGGTGCGAGGAAGAAGGCGAGGATCGCGCGGTTGTCGCTGTCGGGGTGGCCGAGTGCGGCCTCGGCGGCGGCGACCAGGAACGCCGACTCGCACAGGAGCAGGATGAAGATCATCGCGACCAGCCGGGTCGACTCGACGTCGGGATCCTTGAGGATGAGGAACTTGGTCGCGAGCACGCGGACCACGCCGCCGTTGGCGTGGATCTCGCGCAGCAGATCGACGATGTCGTCGTCGTCGGTCGCGGGATCGAGCGCAAACTCGTTGAGCGTCCAGGCCGCGAGGTGGGCGCCGTTGCCGGCGCTGCGCGCGAGCCGGAGATCGGCGGCGAGGCGCTGGAAACTGACGATCCCGTCGACCAGCGGCTCGACCCGGTTGCCGGTCCGGTACTGCGCGGGCGCGGTGCCGGGCGCGGGCTGCGCGAACCAGCGCGCGAGGTCGAGCACCTGCAAGGTGGGCGGCACCGGCCCGGCGTCGATCGCGAGCGCCGCTTCGGGCGCGGCGCTGGCGCGCGATCGGTAGAGCGCGATCATCGGGATCGGGGGCGCCCCGGCCGGCGGTGCGCCGGCCCACCGCACCTCGACGATCTGCCCGGCCGGCGGCGCCAGCGACGACGGCGCCGGGCCGCCGCGCAGCGCGGCCTCGAGATCGGAGTCGGCGCCGAGGGTGACGGTGCGCTCGGCGCGGGGCGGCGCGCCCGGCGGATCGCTGGGATCGCGCAGCGCCACCGTGAACGCCTTGCTCACCAGCGGATCGAGATCGTCGGCGAGGCGCTGGCCGGCGTGATCGAGCACGCGGCAGCGTGCGGTCTCGCCGTAGAGCGCGAACCGCAGCGCGCTCCAGCCGGCGGCGTCGGCGATCTCGCCCGCCGGGATCAGCGCGTCCTCGAGGAGCTTCATCCACGTCGGGGTCTCGAGCTGATGGCCGTCGGGGAACACCGCCGCGATCGTCGCCGCGGTGACGCCGCTCGCGATCACCGCGCCCGCCCCGACCAACACGTTGTCCGCGGGCGCGGCGGTGAACGGGCCGAGGTAGAAGGTCGGCAGGCCGCGCAGGTGGCGCGCGACCGCCTCGATCGCGAACGGCATCGGCGCGATCTCGAGCAGCTCGGTCACGCCGGGCAGCGCGGGGTGCGGGACGATCGCGATCCGCCGGACCGCGCCCCGCACCGGGCTCACCAGCTCGAACGCGGGCAGCGCGATCGACGCGGTCACGATCGTGCGCCCGGCGTAGCGCGCCACCCCGGCGCGCAGCACCGCCGGCTCGATCCCCGGCAGCGACGGGCGATCGGGGTCGGCGAGCGTGACGATCACCTCGGGCGGTGTCGTCACCAGCGGGCTCGGAGCCGCGATCATCGGAACCAGAAGCGCCAACGGACCCCCACCGCACGCGCGGTGGGGCGACGCTAACATGGCGAACCACGCGCGCGCAATTGACCGGACCAATCACACTCACATCGAGTATCGTGCCGGCGTGTCGATCCGCTGCACCGCGCCCGGACCCGCCGCGCTGGCGATCGCGCTCGTGGCCGCGGCTTGCAGCGGCGATGATGGCGGCGGACCTGCCGACGCGCTTACCGTCGATGACGCGGTCGAGACGGCCGACGCCCCCGACGGCGGCGGCCCCCAGCCGATCACGCTCGCGTCCGGGCTCATCCAGCCGCTCGGGCTCGCGGTCGCGGGCGGTCAGGTCTACTTCGTCACCACCGGCGATCTGGCGGCCGCGACTGGCGTGGTCGCGCGGGTCCCGACCGGCGGCGGCGCGGTCGAGGAGCTCGCGACCGGCCAGAGCCGGCCCTACGACCTGCGGGTCAGCGATCGGATCTACTGGACCAACGGCGACTTCCTCGCCGCCGACGGCAGCTCGGTGCGCGCGATGGCGCTCGCCGGCGGCGCCAGCGTCGGGCTGGCCTCGACCAACCCCGGCCCGCGCGCGCTCGCGATCGACGCCACCACCGTCTTCTTCGCGGTCGGCGGCGGCGATCATCGCGTGCTCGCCGCGCCGCTCGCCGGCGGCGCGACCCGCCTGGTCGCGACCGCGTCGCTGTCGGCGCTCGATCTCGAGGTCGACGCGACCCACGTCTACTACCTCGACGAGGCGGCCGGTGGCGGCCGGGTGATGCGCGTCGACAAAAGCGGCCTGCAGCCGCCGCAGGAGGTGTCGCGCGCGCTGGTCAACGCCGGCTCGCTCACCAGCGACGCCACTGCGCTTTACTGGACCTCGGGGCGCGACGTCATGCGCGCTGACAAGGACGGCGGCAACGCCCGCGCGCTCGCGACCGCCGCGCGCGCGCTCGGCGCGATCGCTGTCGACGCCACCCACGTCTACGTCGGCGAGCTCACCGACGGGCGCGTGCTCCGGGTCCCGATCGCCGGCGGCGCGCTGGTCGCGATCGCCGACGGGCCGCTCACGCCGGCCGCGCTCGCGGTCGACGCCGACGCCGTCTACTGCTCCGACCTCGGCGCCGGCGCCATCGTCAGGATCGCCAAGTGAGAGCGCTCGCCGCCGCCACGCTTGCCGCCACCGTCGCGTGCAACTACTCGCACGTCGCGGTGCCGCTCGCCGACCCCGCGGCTCAGACCTGCGTCGATCAGTGCACCGCGATCTACCGCAAGACCCCGAACCCGAGCTGGTACCGGAGCTGCCTGCGCGGCTGCCCGGGCGCGATCAGCGCCGGCGGCGAGTGCAGCGATCGCGATCGCCCGCCGGTCGCGGTGTGCTCGCAGGCGAGCGAGGTCAAGGGCGTGGTCGCGGTCGCGATCGGCCTCGGCGTGATCGCGCTGCTGGTCGGCGGCGTGTTCCTCTACGCGCTCGACGGCCTCGGCGACACCATCGAGTGAGCGACCGCGCCGAGGGTGGCGTGCATCGCAGTCGCGACGACAGGCGCGCCGCGAGGATCGACTCACGCGCTTCGTCGCGGCCTATGCCAGGGGTCATGACTGTGAGTGACTTCACCGGGTCAGAACAAACCTCTTGTTTGCCGGACCGGACTGGGGTGATCTATGTAGTATCGGGGGCGGGCGATGAGCGAGCACGATCGGGCGCGACCAGGAACCGGGGACGGCGGCGAGGCGACCACGCCGGGCTCGGTGGGGAAGCGCATGCTGGTGCAGCGACGCTACGCGCCGTCGCCGCGGGCGGAGGCGCCGGCGGCGATGGGCGGCGAGGGCAGCAGCGCGGCGAGCCCGGACGTTCCGATCGACGATCCTTTCGGCCTGCACCTGCTCGGCGGTGCGGCGGGCGCGGGGAATCCGGGCGACGGCGACGGCGGCGCGCCGATCCGGGCCGCGAGCTCCCATCCGATCGCCGTGCAGCGGGCGGCGGATCCGGCGGCGCCCGCGGCGGCGGCCGAGGGCCCGGTGGCGGCGGGTGGGTTGATCGTCGGCGACGACGAGCCGGTGCGTGAGGGGCAACTCGCGCGGGCAGCGTTCCTCGAGATCTTGCACCGCGAGGTGGTCGCCGCCGCGAACGAGGCGCTGGGACCGGCGTGGTCGGCGACGGGATGTCCGTACATCGAGCGCTGGTTCGCGCGCCACGCCAACACGGATGCGACGAGCCTCGATCGGATGGCGCGGCGCTACGCGGGGCCGGGGCCGCGCACGGCCGCAGCGTACGTGTCGCCGATCTGCGCGCGGCTGCGGGTCGCCATCGAGCGCTGGCGCACTGGCGGCGACGTGAGCGCCGATCTGGTGGCGGTCGATCTGCCGGTGGACGCGGCGGTGCCGGCGCCGGCGGCGGGCCCGCGGGTGCAACGCAAGGCGGACGATGGCGCTCCCGCTGCCGAGTCGGGAAGCGGCGCGGCGGTGCTCGATCGACTCGGCTCCGGCACCGCGCTGCCGGGCGGCGTGGCGGCGCGCATGGAGTCTGCGTTCGGCGACAGCTTCGCCGACGTTCGCATCCACGACGACAGCGGCGCCCACGCGCAGGCGCGCGAGCAGCACGCGAAGGCGTTCACCGTCGGCAACCACGTCGCGTTCGCGGCCGGCCAGTTCCGGCCCGGTTCGCCCGAGGGCGACGGGCTCCTCGCGCACGAGCTGGCCCACGTGCAGCAGCAGCGCGGCGGCGATCCGCAGGCGCTGGCCCGCAAGGCGGTCGAGACCGGCGACGACTCGGCCGCCGAGCACGACGCCGATCACGCCGCCGAGGGCGTGCTGCGCCGCCTCTACGACGGCGTCACCGGCGCGGTCGGGCGCGTCGGCGCGTCGATGTCGACCGGGGTGGGGCTCAAGCGCTGCCGCGATCCCGAGCCGGCGCCGCCCGCCCACGACACCGGGCACGATGCCGGCACCGACGCCGACGGCGGCGAGACCGCCACCGCCCCGACGACGCCCGCGGTCACCGAGGCCACCGTCACCACCGCGCTGCAGACCGGTCCCGTCGATCCGGCGGCGATCCTCGGGCAGCTCCGCCAGCTCACGCCGGTCGGCGTCGGCGCCGCGCCCGGCGCGCTCGACACCGCGATCGAGACCGGCTTGAGCGGCGACGCCCGCTGGCGCGCGCAGAACATCCGCATCTACGGCCCCGAGAACCTCTGGCCGCCGATCCTGCGCGGCGACACCGCGGCGATCATCTCCGCTGCCCGCACCAAGCTCACCGCCGGCGCCGCGCCCGAGCCAGCGGCCGCGGTCGCCGACGCGCTGCGTCCGCTCAACCAGAACGCGCAGCACCAATGCATCACCGAGTGGCGCCGCGACATCCCGGCGGCGCGCTTCGGCGACGCCGCGGCGCGCACCGCGTACTTCGACAGCGTGACCCAGTTGCTCGACGGGCCGCGCTTCGGTCCCGCCGACGACCTCAACGCGGTGCCGCCGATCCTCGACCTCGACACCCGCACCGAGGCCGAGCTGTACACCTACTTCCAGCAGGTCTGCACCGCGCGCGGCTTCACGTTCACGCAGACCGACACCAGCCAGGCAATCAACGCCGCCAACCCGATCCGCTACAACGCGTTCAACGTCCGCGGCTACGATCAGACCACCACCGCCGGCGCGGTTGATCCGCGCATGAGCGTGACCCGCCGCGACGACTTCACCGGGCGCATGTTCCTGGTCTGGCAGGACTCCGCCGGGCAGCACGTGAGCAACTGGGAGTGGAGCAACACCGGCATCGGCGCGAGCAAGCTGACCGACACCCGCACCCGTGGGCAGGACCTCTTGCGCGACGAGGGCGGCGTCGATCGCTTCGGCACCGACGCCCGCGGCAAGGTCGCGCGGGCAGACCGCACCGCGATCGCGGGCGAGCGCAACACCGAGACCCTGGCGCGCGCGGCTGATCAGGACGCGACCGACGCGGCCACCCAGGCGTCGAACGCGACCACGGAGGCCGCCGCGGCCGATGCCTCGGCGGCGACGCGCGGCGACGCCGGCACGCCGACGACCGGTACCCAGGCCCTCGCGCAGACCGCGCTGGTCACCGCGCTCGGCGCCCGCCGGACCGCCGAGCGCGCGATCCTCAACGCCGACCGCGCGATCCGGTTGATCGGCAGCGGCACGCCGCCGGTCGGGGTCGTCCCGCCGGCCGACAGCAAGGCCGTCGCCGAGGCGGCCAAGACCGAGGCCCAGGCCGCGTTCGATCAGGCGCGCGGCGCGTGGCTGATCGCGCGCCAACAGTTGCTCGCGACGTCCGAGGAGACCACGCGGCGCGAGTGGGAGCGGCTCGTCGCCGATCCGGCCGCCACCGCCGAGCAGCGCACCGCCGCGCGGACCGCGTACGACAACGCGCGGCGGCTCAACAACAACGGCTCGGGCGGGGGCAACACGGGCCAGATGTCGGAGAATCACGCGCTGCCGTGGCTGCAAGAGGGGCAGTACGTCGCCAACCTCCGCAGCGGCGAGGAGAAGGGCGGGCAACCGTTCTGGTCGGTCGACTCCGGCATGGAAGCGGGCTCCGGCGGCGGCACCGCGCCGGTCGATCGCGACTGGGACGCCGACGGGCGCATCGATCCCGGCGAGCGCGACATGCCCGGTACCGCGGTCGGCACTGGCATCCTCATCCACCAGGGCGCCAGCACCCACAGCTCGATCGGCTGCCAGATCGCCCCCGCGGACGCCTACGGTGAGTTCGTCGCCGCGCTGTCGGGATCGGGCTCGCCGGCCCGCAGCTTCGCGTACATCGTCGTCGAGGGACGCCACCTCCCGGCGTGGGGCGGCGCCGCTCCGGCGGCACCCGGCGCGCCACCCGCCCAGGGCGGCGGGGGCCAGTAGGCATGGCGCATGGACGGCGCGGAGCACGCTCTCGGCTCGCAGCCGCGCTCCTGCGCGCAGGCCTGGTGGTCTCGGCGGCGAGCTGCTCGTCGCGCGGCGCGCCCAAGGCAGGCGAGGAGATGACGCGCCCGGCGGCGACCTTGTCGGGACCGCGGCTCGATCTCGGCGGCGGACGCCAGGGGCCGGCGCTGGTCGAGGCGCTGCTGGCAATGCCCGGCTTCAGCGAGGTGCGCGAGCTCGATCTGTCGGGCAACGCGCTCGGCGACGCCGGTGTGCGTGCGCTGCTGGCGGCGCCGCAGTTGCCGCCGCTCACGTCCTTGACCTTGCGCGACAACCGCATCGGGCCCGAGGGTGCGGCCGCGCTCGCCGCCGACGCGCGCCTGGCCGGGCTCACGACGCTGCGGCTGTCGGACAATCCGATCCGCGACGAGGGCCTCGCCGCGCTCGCGGCCTCGCCGCACCTGCGCGGGCTGCGCGTCCTCGAGGCGCGCGGCGCCGAGATCACCGAGGCCGGGGCGCGCCGCCTGGCCGAGGCGCGGCCGGCGCTCGTCGAGCTGGACCTCGGCGACAACCAGCTCGGCGGTGCCGGCGTCGAGGCGCTGGTGGCCTCGGGTGCCGACGGCTGGCCGCGATCGCTCGAGCGCCTCGGGCTCGCCGGCAACCGGATCGGCGCCGGTGGCGCCAAGGCGCTCGCGGTCGCACCGCTGCCCGCGCTGCGCAGCCTCGACCTGCGCGGCAACCAGCTCGGGGGCGAAGGTGCCGGCGCGCTCGGCGGCCTGCTGGCCAGGCTCGAGGCGCTCGATCTGTCCGCGAACCAGACCGGCGACGAGGGCGTGGCCGCGCTCGCCGGCGCGTCGAAGCTGGTCCGGCTCGGGCTCGCGGGTGATC
>JAYTAJ010000851.1:0-17212 GCA_043737575.1 Myxococcales bacterium
CGGCTTGCCGACCGACTCGACGTGGGTGAACACGCCGAGGTCGCGGCCGTTGATCGTGACGTGGGCGAAGTTGCAGCGCGGCGCCGGCACGCCCGCCGCGGCGAACAGGCGATAGGTCAGGCACTGGCGGACGTTGCTCGGATCCTGGCGGTTGTTGTTGAGGGTCAGGCTGCGCACGCCCGCGACCGCCTGGCCGTCGACGAGGTCGTCGAGCTTGAGCTTGAGCGACGGCTTGTCGTCGTCGAGCGAGCCGAGGAAGCCCTTCTTGCGGACGCCGACCTGCTCGAGGCGGTGGCCGTCGATGGTGACGGTGGCCGACCGCGCGGTGAACGGGCTGCCGAACGGCATCGCCTGGCAGTCGGCGCCCATCAGCACGTCGCCGGGACGGGTCTGGGTGCGGACCTCGTCCCAGTCGGCCTCGGGCATCTCGATCGCGACCTCGACGACGTGGGCCGGATCGAACAGCGCCGCCGTCGGATCCGGGGCGTCGATCGCGGCGTCGATGCCGGCGTCGGGATCGTCGGCGGGCGCGTCGTCGCCGCCGCAGGCGCCGAGCCCGATCAGCACCATCCCGATCAGCGCGACCTGATGCAATCCACGACGTCGCTCATCATCGGGGTCTCACAGCAAGCGACGTGCCGCCGGAGTGTGGGAAACCGCTACGATGCGAGCAATGACGATCCGTATTGGTCTGGCGCTCATGCTGGCGTTGCTGGGCGTGTCGCTGTGTGGTTGCAAGTCGGGATCAACGTCGAAGCCCGCGGCCGGACGTGACGCGGCACCGCTCGGCACGATCGACGCTGGCGCCGCGATCGATGCGATCGATGCGACCGCGACGGCGACGCTGCCGCTGACGATCGATCCGGACCGGACGTACCCGCGGGTGCCGCTGGCGGCGGGCGTCATCCGCTACGAGGCCTACGACGTCGAGCTCGACGCCGAGGGCTGCAAGCCAGGCGTGCGCCACCCCCAGCCGCTGCCCGGACTGTCCCCTGGGATCGGCCCGCGCGTGGTCGTCTTCGCGCGCACGGTCGGGACGATGCGCCTGGTCTGCGGTGGCGCGGCCACGGATCGCGCGTGCATCGAGGCGGCGTGCGCGACCCTGCGCGCGGTCCCGGGTGGCACCACCGACGACGCGTTTCCGCTCGAGGATCCGGTCGCGTCGATCGCGAGCCCGGGCGGGTTCGCGGACGCCAACTACGCGGGCGTCGACGTGTTCTCCGACGGCTCGGTCCAGTACCACGGACCGCACTGCCCGCGCTGGCGCGGCCGCCGCGGCATGCTCACGCCCGCCGCCCGCGACGCCCTGTTCGCCGCGCTCACCGCGTCGGGCATCGAGACGATGACCGAGTCGTCGCGCGACGAGATGATCCGCCTCTCCAAGTGCGCCGATGACGGCCACACGGCGATCATCTGGAAGGGCAAGACGCGCTTCCTCGGCTGCAGCGCGGCCCCCGCGATCGAGGCCGCCGTCGGCGCGTTCAGCGACGCCCTGTTGCCGAACCCCTGCGACTGACGGCGGTCACGGTGGGATCGTCACCGTGCCGATGAACGAGTCCGAGCACCCTGGCAGCCCCGGAGGCTGGGGCGGGCCGCCGGCCGGGGGCGCCGCGTTGGCCGACAGGCCGGCGAAGTGAGCCTGGCCTCCCTCGAGGGCGACGGCCTGCATCAGGTCGGCGTGACCACCGTCGACGAACCACCGGTCCACCGCGCCGCCGGGACCGGGGCCGATCGCGAACGAGTACACGAAGGCGTCGGCCACCTCGTCGGTGGTGCAGATCGCCGGGCTGACGCCGTGGTCACGCCCCGAGTCGAAGCCGCCTGCGACGACGATCTTCTGCGACGACGCGTCGATGCCCACCTGCATGCCCACGTCCTGCAGGTCGCCGCCCCACTGGTCGATCACGGTGTTCGACACCGCCAGTCCGGTCGCGTCGAGATCGATCCGGACCAGGTAGGCGTCGCTGTACTGCTTGCCATCCGCCGGATTGGCACCATTGGGATAGCCGGGGGTCAGCGCGCCATTGGTGCGTCCGGTCACGTACAGCTGCGTGACGGCGCCGTGGTGGATGGCGACGTCCTGGGCATTGTCCTCTTGCGCCGTTCCGAACTGGTACACCCAGTCGAGCTGGTACGCGCCCTGGGGCCCCGGCACGAACCGGGCGACGAACGCGTCGAGGCCAGCGCCGCCGCCGACCGGGTTGTTCTCGGCGGTCGGGGTGCTGTCCAGCGCGCCGTCGACGAAGCACTTGAGCGGCGCGCGGAGTGACTGCCAGCGTCCGGGGACCTGCGATGCGCACAGATCGCCGCGCGTCATGCCCGTCACGTACAGCGAGGAGTCGACGTCATCGAAGGTGGCATTCTGGGCCTCGTCGAACTCGGTCGAGCCAAACCGGGTACACCACTTCTTCTGTTGCAGGTTGTTCGCCTTGACGCCAAACGCCAGGACATCCAGATCGTCGGGGTTGTTGTCGATGACACCGCACAGCTGGCTGGCAGTGGCGCCGGCGACGAACACCTGGCCGGCGCCGACGTCGAGGCCCGTCGCCTCGTCATTTCCCGTCGAGCCGAACCCGAAGCACTCCAGAACCCCGGCCGCGCCTTGGCCGACGGCGTCGTGGGCCCAGCGGTGGACCATCACGTCGTAGCGACCGACATTGGCGACGCCAGCGCAGGCCTCGCCCTCGGTCTTGCCCGCGACGTACACGCCGTCGGCGGTGACCGCGACCGCGCGGTACTGATCGCTCAGCCCGACGTTGTCCCAGACCGCGCTCCCGATCGCGACCGCGCCGTCGTAGGAGCGCATGACGCCACGCTCGTCGCCGTTCAGGTCGCCGATGCCGGCCGTGTAGACGTTCGCGGTGACCGGCATCGGGTAGCCGCTGCCGTCGGCGGCCTCGATCGCGTGGACGTCGTCACGATCCGCGTCGACGCTGGTGACGACCGTCAGCGCCGTCTCGCTCGTGGGGTCGCGGGCGGTGCGCGCCGCCGATCCGGGGAGCGGGGGCGCCTCGCGACCGACGTCACAGGCCGTCAGCGCGACGATCAGACCGATCATTCGATGCATGAGCCAGCCCTGAGCAAACCCCTGGCCACATCGGCGATGAGCGGGTCCACACAGTTGCGGCCGGGACCGGGACGCGCGGGTCCCGGTGACCTGATCTCCAGGCCGCGCGCGCGGCACCTGACGATCTGATATGAACGGCCATGGCAGGTGAGGAGCCGACGCCCGATCCCGACGCGTGGATCGAGAAGGTCGTGAAGGTGACGTCGGCGCTGGGGATGAATCCGACGCGCACGCGGTGGCGGCTGATCCGCTGGCGCGAGAATCGTCGCCGCGCCGATCGGCGGCGCGAGCAGGTGATCCAGCACATCCGCTACGAGCACAAGATCTGCCCGACCTGCGGCCACGTGCAGGATCGCGACGCGACATCGTGTACGCGGTGCGAGGCCAAGCTCGGGCGCCGCGGGCTCCAGATCCTCGGGCGGCTCGGCCTGCGCCTGCCGACGGCGATCTCGGTGTCGACCGTGCTCGCGGTCGCGATCCTCGCGGTCTACGTGCGCGAGGTCGTGGCGATGGGCGGCAGCCTCGCGACGCCGTCGGGGTACGTGCTCGAGCAGCTCGGCGCCCACTGGCCGCCGGCGGTCCCCGAGGAGCCGTGGCGGCTGGTGACCGCGATGTTCCTGCACATCGGCTTCTGGCACGTCGGCTTCAACCTGCTGGCGACCGCGTCGATCGGGCCGCGCATCGAGGAGGTGTACGGCCGCGGGACGATGCTGCTGCTGTTCTTCGTCACGGGCATCCTCGCGTGCGTCGGCAGCGGCGTCGTCGCTCCCTCCGTGCTCAGCGCCGGCGCGTCGGGCGGCATCGCCGGGCTGGTCGGCGTCGCTGGCGGCCACGGCCAGCGCAGCGGCACCCGCGCCGGGCTGGAGCTGCGCAACGACATGGCGAAGTGGATGCTGTACGTGATGATCTTCGGCTACTTCATCGGCGCCAACAACTGGGCCCACCTGTTCGGCGCGCTGTCGGGCGCGGCGATCGGCCTCGCGCTGCCGCCGCGAGGCTGGATGCACCGTCGGCTGCGCGTGGTGCGCGCGGTGATCGGCGGCATCGCCGTGGTGATCTTGATCGGCGCGCTCGCGATCATCTTCACCCGCGACCTGACGCCGCTACCCGAGGCGCCGTCGATCGAGCACGCCGGGCCCTGACCGTCGTACCCTCCACGCCGATGGCAGCGAACAAAGGCAAGCAGAAGCTCGAGGCCCAGCGCGCGGCGCGACGCGCGGCGGCGCGGCGGGCGGGCGCAGGCGCGGCGACGACCGTCGAGGACGGCGACACCTTCGGCGAGGTCATCGCGGCCGCGGGGCTGCTCGCCAAGATCGCGGCGGGCACGCACACCGTGATCCGCCGCGCCGAGGCGTACATCGTGGCCGAAGCTCGGGTCCAGCTGAAGGTCATCTCGTGCTTCGCGTGCGACGCGCCCAAGGGTTGCTGCTCGCTGACGGTGATCGCCGCGCTGCACGAGGCGGTGCCGATCGCGGCCCAGCTGCGCGGCGACGGCCGCGACACCGAGGCGCTGCGCGACCGGCTGCGCGACGCCGCGATGGCGATGGAGGCGAAGGCGACGACCAACTACCGCAGTCCGTGCGTGTTCCTCGACGCTGACCAGCGCTGCACCGTCTACGACAGTCGACCCAGCGCGTGCGGCACCGCGTTCGTGTCGTCGCCGCCGCTGGCGTGCAGCGATCCCAGGGCCGGTGCGGCCGAGCCGTTCGCGAACCGCGAGGCCGAGCTGGTCGATCAGATCGCGCGCGCGTTCGCGGCCGAGGTCGACCTGATCGAGCTGCCGGGGCCGTACCTCGGCGTGCTGCCGCGCATGGTGCTCCTGTGTCTGCGGGCGTGGGACCGCAAAGACTACGCCGCGTACCTCGCCGAGCACGGGCTGCGCGCGGGCATGCGCGCGATCGGGCGCTGATGCTAGGGTGCGCGCATGCTGCGCTTCTCGACGCTGCCACTGGCGCAGCCCTGGCTCGATAACCTCGCGCAGCTCGGCTATCACGAGATGACGCCGATCCAGGCGCTCGCGCTGCCGACCATGCTCGAGGGCCGCGACGTCCTCGGGCAGGCCGGCACCGGCACCGGCAAGACCGCCGCGTTCGGCCTCGCGCTGCTGGCGCGGGTCACGCCGCGGTGCGGTCGGCCGGGCGCGCTGGTGCTGTGCCCGACGCGCGAGCTCGCGGCCCAGGTCGCCGACGAGCTGCGTCGCCTGGCGCGGCCGCTGCCGCACACCCGCGTCGTCACGCTCAGCGGTGGCAGCTCGATCCAGCGCGAGCGCGCGACGCTCGAGCACGGCGTCGACGTCGTGGTCGGCACGCCGGGCCGCGTGCAGGATCACCTGACGCGCGGCCGGCTCGATCTCGGCGCGATCCGCACGCTGGTGCTCGACGAGGCCGATCGCATGCTCGAGATGGGCTTCGTCGAGGTCGTGACCGCGATCGTCGCCGCCACCGCGGCGCGGCGGCAGACGCTGTTGTTCTCGGCGACGTTCCCCGACGCGGTGCGGGCGCTGAGCGCGACCTACCAGCGCGACGCGGTCCACGTCGAGGCGCCCGCCGCCGACGCCACCGTGCGCGTGACCCAGCTGGTCTACGACGTCGGCGCGCTCGATCGCACCGCGGCGCTGATCCGCATCCTCGGCCACCATCGCCCGGCGTCGGCGGTGATCTTCTGCAACCACCGCGAGACCTGCGATGTCGTCGCCGAGCGCCTCGCCGCTGACGGCTTCGCCGCGGTCGCGCTGCACGGCGGCATGGAGCAGCACGATCGCAACACCGTGCTGCTGCTCCTGCGCAACGGCAGCCTGCGCCTGGTGATCGCCACCGACGTCGCGGCGCGCGGCCTCGACATCGACGAGCTCGGCGCGGTCGTGAACTACGATCTGCCGCGCGAGCCCGACGCCTTCGTGCATCGCATCGGCCGCACCGCGCGGGCCGGCGCCCACGGCCTCGCGATCAGCCTGGTCGGGCCCGGCGATCGCGCCGCGCTCGCCGAGCTGCGCCGCGGGCCCCTCGCCGACGTGGCGGTGACCGCGGTGCCCGCGGCCGACGCCGGCCAACCGCCGCAGCCGGCGATGATCACGATCGCGATCCAGGGCGGCCGCAGCGACAAGCTGCGCCCCGGCGACATCGTCGGCGCGCTGACCACCGCGATCGGCCTCGCCGCCGACGACATCGGCCAGATCAGCGTCACCGATCGGATCAGCTTCGTCGCCCTCGCCGCCGCGGTCGGTCCGCGCGCGCTGGCGGGCATCAACGGCGGATCGATCAAGAACCGACGCTTCCGCGCCTATCTGGTCACGACGCCGACCGCCGCGACCGCGCGCCCGTCAGCGGCTCGCGGTCGCTGAGCCGGCGCAGCGGAAGCCGACGCCCTCGAACTTCTGCGTCGCGTCCTGGCCGAGGCACGCACCCGCGGCGAGCGCCTCCCTGATCTTGGGGACGCTGCCGTGCTGACAGCTGGTCTGCCCGCCGCACACCAGCCGCTGCTCGCCCGTCGACGTCGCGGTCCACTCGGCGAGGTTGCCCGACAGATCGTGGATCTTGTGCGGGCTGTCGCTCGCCGCGCACGCTCCGACCGCGCAGGTCACGGGCGCGCGCGGATAGTCGGCGTGCTTCGCGGCGTCGGCGCAGATCCGGCTGGGCGCCTCGTCGTTGCCCCACGGATACGTCGTGCCCGCGGCGCCGCCGCGCTGCGCCCACTCGAGCTCGTCGGCGGTCGGCAAGCGTCGCCCTTGCGCCTCGCAGTACGCGACCGCCTGCGCGTGATCGACGCAGTTGACCGGATGCTCGCCGCGCTTCACCTCGGGCGGATCGCCGCTCGCGCCCCAGTTGCACGACTCGCCGGCCTCGCGATCGGGCTCGGTGCAGGCGCCGCCATCGACGCACGCCTGATACGCCGCGACGGTGACCTCGCTCTGATCGAGGCAGAAGCCGTCGAGCTTCGCCGCGCCGCCGCGCTTCGACGTGAAGCTACCACCGTCGAGCAGCGCCATGCCGGTCGCGCAGGTCGGAGTCGCGGGCTTCGGCGGCGTCGGTGGCGGCGTCGGCTTCGCGACGTCGACGGGAGGATCGGCCGGCTTGTCCGCGGCGGGCTTCTTGTCGCCGCACGCGCCCAAGAGCAGCGCCGCGATCGCCATCGTCCGGATCGCGGCACTCATCCGTCGGTCTCGTCGTCGCCGTCGAGCTTCTTGCCGGTCTCCTCGATGTGCCAGTTCTCTTGCAGGTTGCCGTCGGACACGAGGCTCTTGTGCAGCGGGCGATGCAGGCCGAACTGCTTGTAGACGTCCTCCCAGGCCCAGACGTCGGTGCCGTTGGTCAATGCGTCCTTGCCAGGCGCGCGCCACGGGATCGTGACGTCGACGGCGCGACCGGTGCAGTGACGCGACACGCCGGGCTTGCCGTTGAGCGGCAGCGGCAGGCGATCGGCATCGCCCGGCTCGTGGCCGGCCGCGGCGATCTTGCTGCTCGAGCGGATGTTGTACGCGTTCTCCTTGATCTGCGCCTCGGTCCAGCCGTCCTGGTACCAGGTGGTGCCGTCGGTGTCCTTGCCGCCCGGGAGCGCCTTCAGCGCGTCGAGCTTGATGATCGTGCCCCAGCGATACTGGATGTTCCACGACACGCACATCTTGTGGGCGGTCTTGGGGCCGCGCATTCCGTCGCCGATCACGATGTCGCCCGTGACCATGTCGTTCTCGACCGCCCACTCCATCAGGCGCTGGACCTTCGCCATCAGCGTGCCCTCGAGCGCCTTGCCCTCGAGGCTGGGCTGGAAATAGCCGCTGAACTGCCACTTGAACGGGCTCGCGCCCGGTTTGCGACCCGACGGCAGGCCGGCCCGCAGGTCGTCGGCCTTGGTCTTGTCGGCGTCGTCGGACTTCTCGTTGCCGAGCCCGACGTCGGCGCCGGTGCCGCCGAGGTTGGAGAACGCGGTCCAGACCTGATCGCCCTCGACGATCTTCGCGGCGATGTCGGGCGAGGTGACGATCTGCACGTACGTCTTCTCGGCCTTCACCACGTACACCTTCGTGCCCTTGGCGATGACCTTGCCCGTGTCCTTGTGGGTGGCGGTGGCGTCGCGCAGCTTGGCGGCACCGTCGACGATCTCGAACGGATCCTTGAACAAGAGGCTGCCGCTCGGCGCCGAAGGGCTGGTGTCGGCGCCCGCGGTCTGTCCCGCGTCGGCGACGGTCTTGGTCTGGCCGGGATCGCTCTTGCCGAGATCGCCCTCGGACTGCTTCTGCTCCTCGGGGCTGCCGTCGAAGAACGCGACCACCGCGTCGACGACGGTGCTCGCGGCTTCGGACGCGACGTCGACCGCGGTGTCGACCAGCTGGGTCGCGGCGCTCCACGCGCTGTCGAGCCAGCTCCCGCCGCTGTCGGCCTCGGGCTGGGCCTTCCCGTCGGTCTTCGGCGCCGCGTTCGGCGTCGCCTTCGGCGCGGCCGTCGGCTTGAAGTCGACATACTCGGCGATCGTCGTGATGAACGCGGTGCTGCCCGCGTGCTCGACCTGATACCAGGAGCCGACGTTGGTGAGCACCTTGAAGCTGGTGCCGATCTTCGCGGTCTCGAGGATCTCGCCGCTCTTCGACGCGGTCTTGCGGACGTTGACGTTGGCCTTGAGCGTGGCGGTGCCGCTGACCTTGGGGGGCGTGGTCGTGGCGGCGGCGGGCTTGGCGCCGACGCCACCGGTCGCGGCGGCGCCGCCGGTGTAGGCCTGCACCACGCCGGTCGCGGCGGTGGCACCGCCCGAGCCACCGCGGCCGACCGATTCGCCGCGCGCGGCGCGGGCGCCCCACGCATCGGCCTCGTGCTCGAGGCCGGGATCGTCGTTGAGCGCGGCGCCCTTGAACTGCGTGGTCGCGCCGACGCGGCCCTCGCTCTGCTGGACGACGTGGGCCAGCTCGTGGCCGATCAGCTCCTGACCGCGCTCGCTGCCGGGATCGTAGTGGCCGGGCGCGAAGTGCAGATCGGAGCCCTGGGCGAACGCCTGCGCGCCCATCGCCTGGGCCTCGCCGCCCTGATGGACGCGGACGTTGCTGAAGCCGAAGTCGAAGGCGTCCTCCATCTTGGCCTGGACCGGGGCGGGCAGCGCCGAGCCGGAGCCGCTGGCCGCGACGCTCGACAGATCGGCGGGGCCGCCGTCGGCCTTGCGCTGGATCGACTGGGTCAGCGAGCGCTTGCCCGGCGTGCCGCCGCTGCGCTCGTCGCTGTTGCTGTCGCTGGTGCCACTGCCGTCGGAGCGTCGCTGCCGCATTTGCTACCTCTTTCCAGAAGATGCCGCGCGCATCATACGATACGGACGGCGCGAACCTTCCTTGCGCCGCGAGATTTCCCGAGTGACCCTGCGCGCGTGGAGTTCCTGTTCGGCGCCGGCTCGATGCTCGGCTGGTCGCTGTGGCAGGCCCGTGGCGCCGCCGAGGTCGCCGGGTTCTGCAACCGCGATCGCAAGACCTGGCCCGCCGGCATCGAGCGCGGCCTCCACCTCAACGACGCCGATGCGGTGGCGCAGCTGTTCGCCGCCGAGCGGCCGCGGCTGATCGTCCACTGTGCGGGCATCTGCGACGTCGAGGTGTGCGAGGCGTCGCCCGACTTCGCCCACGCGGTGAACGTCGAGGGCACGCGGCTGCTGGTCGAGCACGCGCCGCCCGACGCGCGCATCGTCTACTGCTCGAGCGATCACGTGTTCGGCGGCGACGCCGGGCCGTACTACGAGGACTCGGCGACCGCGCCGATCAGCGTCTACGGCCGCACCCGGGTCGCCGCCGAGCGGCTGGTGCTGGCGCGCGCCAACACGATGGTCGTGCGCTCGGGCTTGTGGATCGGCCCGTCGGCGACCGGCCGCATCGGCCACCTCGACTGGCTGCGTCACCGCCACCGCCGCGGCCTGCCGATGACGGTGGTGTCCGACGAGGTGCGCTCGGCGGTGTGGGCCGAGGACGCGGCGCGGCGGGTGTGGGCCCTGGCGCGGTCGACGATCACCGGGATCCGCCACGTCACCGCGACGCGGGCGGTGCCGCGGCCCGAGCTGGCGCGCTACTGCGATCAGCGCTTCGCGATCGGCGCCCGGTTCGGCACGCAGCCGCGGCGCGAGCGGCGGGCGCCGCACATCGGTAACGTCGAGCTCGCGACCCGCCACGTCGACGCGCTGGCGACGCCGCTGCCCTCGGTGGTGCCGGGCCGCGCTACGATCGCGTCATGATGCGGCTCGCGGCGATCGTCGGGCTCGGGATCGCGCTCGGCGGCTGCGCGCGATCGTGGCCGCACCGACCGATCGGCCGTGAGCCGCGGGTGACGCCAGGCCTGATCGCGTCGACGGCGCTGCCGATCTACGCCCGCGTGCTCGGCGCCGCGACCGCGCGCGTCCATCCCGAGCGTGCCGCGCCTGCTCACGATCCGACGCTCGACCAGGTCGCGCAGGTCGCCGCCGCCAGCGCGGCCGACGGCTACGTCGTGTCGTCGGAGGCGATCCACGCCGCGATCGCACGGCACCTCGGCTCCGGCCTCGATCCCTACCTGCTGACCGCGCGCGGCGACGACGACGAGGTGGCGGCGCAGCTCGGAGCGGCGATCGCCGAGCTGCGCGCCGAGGCCGGCATCGCGACGGTCGGCGTCGCCGAGGTCGCGACCGCGACCGGCCGCGTGGTCGCCCTGGTCGCGATGCCGCCGCCGATCCGCCCGGTCGCGATCGATCGGGTCGCCAACCTCGTGAGCATCACGGTGGCGTGGCCGTGGCCGTCGCCGCCGCGGGCCTTCGACGTCAGCGCCGCGGGTGTGCACGGCGTGGCGGCGGTGGTGCGCGATCAGCGGGTGGTCCTGACGATCGACTGCGCGCGCCGGGCCAGCCGCACCATCGAGCTCGACGCGGGCGACGTGCTGGTCGCGAGCGTGGTGAACGTGTGCGCGCCGTCGCCGACCGCCGCGCCCCCCGCGGTCGACATCGGACCGCGCGCGCGCACGCGGGTCGAGATCGAGCAGCGGCTGTTCGAGCTGATCAACCGCGACCGGGTCGCCGCGGGTCGGGTCGCGCTGGCGTGGGAGCCGGCGGCGCAGCGCATGGCGCGCCGCCACGCCGCGCGCATGCACACGCTCGACTTCATGGGCCACGTCGCGCCCGACGGCGAGGGCCTCCCCGAGCGAGTCGCGGTCGCGGGGTTGGACGCCGCCGAGACCTTCGAGAACGTCGGGCTCGCCGACGGTCCCGGCCGCGCCCACCTCGCGTTCATGACCAGCCCCGGTCACCGCCACAACCTGCTCGCCGAGCGGGCGCGGCGCGGCGCGGTCGGCATCGTCGCGAGCGCGCGCGAGCCCGGCTGGTTCTACGTCACCGAGATCTTCTTCGAGCCGCGGCGCTAACGGAGCTGCTCGGGCGTCACGTTGACCGCGGGCGTGGCGTCGCGCCACTCGCCGCGCAGGAGCGCGAGCAGCTCGCCCGCTGGCGTGTCCCATGGGACGTCACGCGGCGGCGATCACGAACGCGTCACGCGCTGCAGGGATCGGTGACGACCAGGTGGACGATGCGCCACCGACCGTCGCGCTCGGCCAGGTACGCCGAGAAGCCCCAGGTGTGGAAGTGCACCAGGTCGCGGCGGATGCGATCGGGCGGGACCTCGCCGTCGCCGCCCAGATCCATCGAGCGCAGGTTCTCGTCGCTGTTACCGCGGCTGAGATAGGCGCGGAGATCCTGCTGCTCCTCGTCGGCGCAGGAGCCGTAGATCGCGTCGTTGGGATTCGCGGGGTCGCGATCGAGGCGGCTCAGGCCGTCGCGGATCGAGCGCGCGATCGTCGGCCAGTAGTTGGAGCCCCAGTATTCGCTGGCGACGGTGTCGCTGTCGCCGATCTGCTTCGACGGCGGCGTCGCATCGTCGGGCTTCACGGTGTCGTAGATGGCGTAGCCCGCGCCTGGCGTGTACCAGAGCATGATGCCGTCGGGCGGATCGCCGAGGGCGGCGAGGGCGGCGCCGTCGTCGGCGTCGATCGCGCGGACCAGCGCCTCGAGCGCCGCGATCGGATCGGCGGCGGCGGCCGCGGGCGTCGGGCGGTTGTCGACGGTGGCGGGGCCGCGCTTGCCGCCGCAGGCGGCGATCGTGGCGAGCGCGAGCGAAAGGAGCAGAGGTCGAAGGCGCATAGGCCGGAAGCTAACGCTTCTTTGCGGCCGCCTTGTTCGCGGGTGCGGGCTTCTTCGCGGGCGCCGCGGGCTTCTTCGCGGGCGCCGCGGGCTTCTTCGCGGGCGCCGCCGTCTTCGCCGCGGGCGCCGCGGGCTTCTTCGCGGGTGCGGCCGCCTTCGCCGCGGCCGGCACGGCCTTCGTCGCGGGCGCGGCAGGCTGCTTCGCCGCAGGCGCGGGCTTCGCCGCGGTCTTCCTCGGAGGCGCGGCCGGCGCCGCCGCCGCGGCCGGCGCCGCTTGCTTCGCCGCTCCGGCCGCGCGGATCTCCGCGATCGTCGTCACCACCTGCGCGGCGTGGCCGTTCGCCGATACCCGCGGCCAGTGCCGCAACACGTCGCCGTCCTCGCCGATCAGCACCGTGCTGCGGATGATCCCGGTGACCGGCTTGCCATACATCAGCTTCTCGCCCCACGCGCCGTAGGCCGTCATCATCGATCCATCGGAATCGGTGAGCAGCGGAAACGTCAGTCCGAACTTGTCGCGAAACTTGCAGTGCGATGCGATCGAGTCCTTGCTCACGCCGACGACGCGAGCGCCGAGCTTCGCCAGCTCGGGCACCGCGTCGCGAAAGTCCTGCGCCTGGATCGTGCAGCCCGGCGTGTTGTCGCGCGGGTAGAAGTACAGCACCACCACCGAGCCGCGCAGGTCCCCCAGGGCCAGCGTGCCGCCATCCGAGGACGGCAAGGAGAAGGAGGGAGCAGGCTGTCCGACGGTGACGGTCATTGTCGCGACGGTACCACCGACACGGTTGCGGTTGAGCACCGCCTGGGGCTCTGCTACGACTGACGGATGCGAACGCTCGTGCTCGTCGTCGCGCTCGCGGGTTGTCACGGCGCGTCGACCAGCGGCCCGGCGTGGCCGAAGAGCGCCGGCACCGTCGCGCCCGACGGCTACGAGGACGATGGCGGCGAGAGCCTCGCGCCGCACCCGAGCCATGTCGCCGCGATCGAGGTCGCCACCGACGACAGCCCCGCCGCGAGCGCCGCTGGCGCCGCGCCCACGACGGTGATCGTCGCCGAGCCGGGCACCACGACGGTGCCGGCACAGGCGCCGGTGCCGCCGACCGAGACCATCGAGCTCCAGGTCGAGGACATCCAGATCGGTCCCGGCGGCGACATCATCATCACGCCGTAGCATCATCGCGCGATGGCACGATCACCCGCACCGCCGTCGACGTTCGCCGGCTTCGCCAAGGACGCGCCGCGGTTCTTCCACGAGCTCGCCGCCGAGATGAACCGCGACTGGTTCGTCGCTCACAAGCCCGAGTACGAGGCGCTGTGGGTCGCGCCGATGACCGCGCTGCTCACCGAGGTCCGCGCCGCGCTCGTGCCCGCGTACCGCGGCGTCACCCTCGCCGCGCCCAAGCTGTTCCGGATCCACCGCGACGTCCGCTTCGGCAAGGACAAGACGCCGTACAAGACCCACTGTGCCGGCGTGGTGAAGATCGGCGACGACCCCGCGGTGATGACGACCGGCGCCGCGCTGTATCTCCACCTCGGCGTCGACGAGTACTGCGGCGCCGGCTTCTACGACTTCACGCCCGCGCACCTCGCGCGCTGGCGCAAGGCGGTCGCCGCCGACCGGCCCGGCAAGGAGCTGGTGACGCTCATCGCCGCCGCCAAGCGCGCCGGCCTCCACGCCGACGCTCACGAGGTGATGGCGCGGGTCCCACGCGGCGTCGATCCCGATCATCCGCGCGCCGAGCTGTTGCGCCACAAGGGCTGTGTCCTCGGCTTCCCCGCGATCCCGCGCGGCCTGATCCACAAGCCCGCGTTCGCCGCGTGGCTCGTCACCCAGGCGACCCACGCCGCCCCCATGCTGCGCTGGATCACGCGCCACGTCGCGGGGTAGAGTCGCGCGGTGAGGATCTCCCGCCGCGACACCCTCAAGGGGATCGGCGTCGCGCTCGGCGCAACGGCGCTCGGGTGCGGCAGCGATGCCAGTGGCGACGATGACGACGACACCGTCGACGCCGCGCAACCCGACGCGCCGCGCGCCGACGCGGCCGTCGACGCCCCGACCGACGCCGCGATCGACGCGCCGTCCGCCGACGTCCTCCTCGCCGGCATCGACACCTTCGTCGTGCTGATGATGGAGAACCGATCGTTCGATCACTACCTCGGCTCGCTGCGGCTGCGCGAGGGCCGCACCGACGTCGACGGCCTGACCGGCAGCGAGTCCAACCCGGCGCCCAACGGCCCGCCGGTCGCGGTCTTCCGCCTCGACGACTTCACGCCCGAGGATCCGCCCCACGGCTGGGACGCCTGCCACGCGCAGTGGAACCAGGGCGCCAACGACGGCTTCGTGCGCGCGCACGAGGGCGCGTCGCAGCACGAGGTGATGGGCTATCACGATCGGGTCCAGCTCCCGGTCACGCACGCGCTCGCCGACGCCGGCGCGATCTGCGATCGCTGGTTCGCGTCGGTGATGGGCCCGACCTGGCCCAATCGGTTCTACCTGCACGGCGCGACCGCGAACGGCAACCAGGGCAACACGCCGGCGTTCGGGTTCCGCAGCATCTTCGACCTGCTCGACGACGCCGACCTGACCCACAAGAACTACTTCCACGACGTCGCGTGGGCGGTCGGCGGCTACTTCAAGCTCGGCGGCAACGCGCCGATCGAGGATTTCTTCGACGCCGCCGCGGCCGGCGCGCTGCCCAACCTGTCGATCATCGATCCTGGCTTCTTCGGCGGCGGCGCCAACGACGATCACCCCGATCACGACATCCGGCTCGGCCAGGCGCTGATCGCCAGCGTCGTGAACGCGCTCGGCGCGTCGCCGCAGTGGGGCCGCTGCCTCCTCGTGATCTCGTACGACGAGCACGGCGGCTTCTACGATCACGTCGCGCCGCCCACCACCACCGACGAGCGCGCGGCGTTCCGTCAGCTCGGCTTCCGGGTGCCGTCGCAGGTGATCGGTCCGACCGTCCGCCGCGGCGAGGTCGTGCGCACGCAGTTCGATCACGTGTCGGTGATCAGCACGCTGACGCGGCGCTTCAATCTGCCCGCGCTCAACGCCCGCGTCACCGCGACGAACGATCTGTCGCCGTGCATCGCGCCGCAGTTCCTCGCCGACCCCCAGCCGCCGCCGGTGATCCCGCCGCTGATGATGTCGCGCGCCGCCGTCCTCGCCCGGCCGTCGACGCCGGCCCACCCCGAGCTCGCCGCCGCGCTCGACGCCATGCACCTGCCGCCCGAGCTCGATCGCCGCGATCGTCCGCGCGAGGTGACCGCGCGCTTCCTCGACTGCGCCGCGCGGGTCGGGGCCATCCACCTCGTCGACTGACGGCGCGCTTGGCATGCAGCGTGCGAGAGCCGCTCGCATGATCACCAGATCCAGCGTCGCTGTGGCGGTTCTCGGCATCAGCGCGGCGATCGGCTGCGGCGCCGACGACGAGCTGCCGGATCTGGCCACGTCGGACGACGTGCTGCTCAACCCCGAGCCCGATCTGTTCCTGCCGGTCGCGACCCAGCCCGCGGTGGCGATCACCGACGCGGTGGGTGCGCCGCTCGCGCCGGCCCATGCCCACCTCATGCCCGACGGGCGGGTGTTGCTGGTCGGGGTCGCGGGCAACGCGGGGCTCTTGACGCCGCCGCCGCTGGCCGGGGGCGTCGCGCCGACGGTGCAGCTCGCCGCTGCCACGCCCGCGGTCGAGCTGCCGTACCCGGGCTTCTCGTGGCCGCCGTACCAGGTCTACGACAACCTGTTCTGCGCCGGTCACACCCAGACCGCCGACGGCGCGTTCCTGTCGATGGGCGCGACGCGCTACGTGTTCAACACCACGACCGGCGAGTTCGCGCTCTTCGGCACCGGCTACGCGACGCGCTTCGACGGCACGACCTGGACCCGTCCGGCCGCGCGTATGGTGGTGCCAGGACCGCAGGGCGATCCGGTGCGCTGGTATCCGCAGGCGACGCGGCTCGCCGATGGCCGCATCCTGGTCACGGGCGGCTACGATCTGCCCGCGTACGGCGTGAATGGCGTGCTCACCGGAGCCGGCACGGCGCAGATCTCCGCCGAGATCTACGATCCAGTCGCCGACGTCTTCACCGTGGTCTCCGACGCCACGACCACGCCTCACGCGATCTGGAATCCCGACTACACACATGTCCATGTGTTGCCGTACCCCGGCGACTACGATGCCGTGGTGTTCGGCGAGGCCGGCACGCCCGTCATCTATGGCTCGTTCCCGGGCAGCTGGTTCGTGCAGCAGAAGGCCCGTCCCGGCAACACGCTGCGGCCCGACGGCACGTCGCTGCAGAATCCCAACAACGGCGCATCGTCGGTCGCGCTGCCGATCCGCCTCACCAACGGCCAGTGGGGTTATCTGAATGGCGCGGTGTTGGTCGCCGGCGGCGCCCACGACACCGACAACGAGCATGCGATCGACGTCTATGACGCGGTCGCCAATGCCTGGCTGCCGCGGCGCGACATGGAGACGCGCCGCCATCACCCGTCGACGCTCGTCCTCCCTGACGGCCGGATCGCGGTCGTCGCGGGCCACGACGATCCGTCGCCGAACGCGCCCGGCATCCGCCGTGCGGTCTACGTCGATCCCGCGACCGGCTTCGGCCTGACCGAGGGCATGTCGGCGATGGGCGAGACCCGCGGGTACCACACGGTCACGCTGCTCCTGCCCGACGGCCGCATCCTCGTCGGCGGCGGCCGCGACGCCGGCCCCGAGACCACCGCCAACGAGAAGCCGACGCTGCGCTATCTGTATCCGTCGTACATGTTCCGCGCCCGCCCTGCGATCACCTTCGCGCCGACCGAGCTGCGCTACGCCACTGCCACGCTCGTCACCGCCACCGGCGCGCCGACGGAAGCGGTCCTGATCGGGCTCGGCTCGATGACGCACTCGTTCGACTCGGCCCAGCGCTACGTCCAGGTCGCGCTCAAGCCGCTCGGCAACGGCGCGTTCGCGGTGACCGGTCCCGCCAACCCCGAGACCGCATCGCCCGGCTACTACCTCCTGTTCGTGCTCGACG
>JAYTAJ010000852.1:0-3282 GCA_043737575.1 Myxococcales bacterium
GCGCCGGGCGTCGAGCTGCGGTTCACGCCGGTCTCGGCGCCGCTGTCGCGCGGCATCTTCGTGACGGTGTACCTGGAGCTGGCGGCCGACGTCGACACCGCGCGCCTGACCGCGCTGTACGACGACGCCTATCGCGGCGAGCCGTTCGTGCGGCGGCCGACGACGCGCCTGCCCGAGGTCGCGGCGGTGTCGGGCTCGAACTACGCCGAGGTCGGCTTCGTGGTCGGCGACGAGGTGTCCGGACAGCGGACGGTCGTGTGCTTCGCCGCGGCCGACAACCTGATCAAGGGCGGCGCCGGCCAGGCGATCCAGAACATGAACCTGGTGCTCGGCCTCGACGAGCGGCTGAGCCTCCAGGACCCGGGCGGGTGGCCGTGAGCCGCGCCGCGACCGTCACCGCGACCCGGCCGATCGTGGTGAAGCTCGGCGGCGAGGTGGTCGGCGGCCCGGTCGGCGCCGCGGTCGCCGCCGACATCGCGGCGCTCACGACCCGCGGCGAGCGCGTGATCGTGGTCCACGGCGGCGGGCCGCAGGCGACCGCGCTGCAACAGCAGCTCGGCCTCGAGCCCCACATCGTCGGCGGCCGCCGCATCACCGACGCGGCGACGCTCGACGTGATGAAGATGGCGGTGGCGGGCAAGGTCAACGTCGACCTGTGCGGCCAGCTGATGGCGGCGGGCGCGCAGCCGGTCGGCCTCCACGGCGCGTCGAGCGGCGTGGTCCGCGGCGTCAAGCGGCCGCCGCGGGTGGTGTCGGGCGGCGGCCCCGAGCCGATCGACTTCGGGCTGGTCGGCGACATCACCGGCTTCGGCCGCGAGCTGCTCGATCTGCTCGGCTTCGCCGGCTACACGCCCGTGCTCGCGTGCCTCGCCGCCGACGACCGCGGTCAGGTCCTGAACGTCAACGCCGACATCGTCGCGAACCAGCTGGCGAGCGCGCTCGAGGCCGCCGATCTGATCCTGGTGACGTCGACGCCGGGCGTCCTGCGCGACGTGAAGGATCCGTCGTCGCGGCTGACCACGCTGACCGTGGCCCAGGCCCGCGCCGCGATCGCCGACGGCACCGTGACCGGCGGCATGATCCCCAAGCTCGAGGAGTCGATCGCCGCCCTCGCCGACGGCCGGGTCGGCGCGATCCACATCGTCGGCAACATCGCCGCGGGCGATCTGCTGCGCGAGCTCGCGACCCCTGGCTCGGTCGGCACCGCGCTCACCGCCTGATCGCGGCGGTGCGGGTGTGGCGGTGCGGGCACCGGGCTCTCAAATATACGTGAGCCACCCATCGTGCTTCGTATCCGTGCCCTTGACCGCCTGGAAGTACGCGTCCTGGATCGTGCGCATGATCGGCCACTCGCCGCGACCGATGCGGCGATGATCGATGTCGCGGACCGGCGTGACCTCGGCGGCGGTGCCGGTGAGGAAAACCTCGTCGGCGGTGTACAGCTCGTCGCGCGCGATCATCTGCTCGATGATCTCGATGCCGCGCTCGCGCAGGAGCTGGATCACGGTGTCACGGGTGATGCCGGCGAGGATCGCGGCCGAGGTCGGCGGCGTGCGGACCACGCCGTTCTTCACGACGAAGATGTTCTCGCCCGTGCCCTCGGCGACGTAGCCTTGGGGGTCGAGCATCAGCGCCTCGTCGAAGCCGCTCTTCAGCGCCATGCGCTTGGCGAGCACCGACGTCACGTACTGGCCGCAGATCTTGCCCTTGTTCATCACCGCGTTGCCGTTGGCGCGGGTGAAGCCGCTGATCATGCAGCGGATGCCCTTCTTCAAGCCCTCGTCGCCGAGGTACGAGCCCCACTCGAACGCGGCGATCGCGGTCCGCACGGGCGGCTCGAAGGTGCCGAGGCCGAGCGCGCCCGAGCCGAGGTAGATCAGCGGCCGCAGGTAGCACGACGCCATCTTGTTGGAGCGCACGACCTCGAGGCAGCCCGCCATCACCTGCTCGCGGGTGAACGGGATCTCCATCGTGCAGATCTGCGCCGAGTCGAACAGCCGATCGATGTGCTCGCGCAGCCGGAAGATCGCGGTGCGACCGTCGCCGCGCTGGTAGGCGCGGATGCCCTCGAAGGCTCCGACGCCGTAGTGCAGCGTGTGCGCGAGCACGTGGTCGGAGGCGTCGTCCCAGGGAACGAGCTTACCGTCGACCCAGATCGTCTCGACCTTCTTGATGCCCATACCGGCTGCTTACCAACCGATGGGCGATCGATCAAGGCGCGCACCAGTACAGATCCGTCGAGGATCGTGCCACTTCGGCGGCGCGACGCGTCATGCGCAATCGCCTACACGCGCGAAGCCGACGACGCAGCGTCGAGGACACGCTCGAATGCGGCACGGACGTCACGCTGTGCGGTGGCGACCCGCGCCTGCAGCGCCGCGCTGCTCGGGAAGCCGCAGCGTCGCGCGAGCCGGGCCAGCTCGTCGGGATCGGTCGGCAGGTGGTGGACCGGGCGATCGTGGACGACCCGCAGGCGGTGCTCGATCAGCCGCCAGAACCGGTAGCCCTCGTCGAGCCGCGCCAGATCGTCGGGATCGGCGAGCTCGAGCGCGGCGGCGGCGCGCAGCGCGTCCTGCGTCGTCGTCACCCGCAAGGACGGGTGGGCGTGACCGTGGGCGAGCTGGAGATACTGCGCGGCGAACTCGGCGTCGATGATCCCGCCCTTGCCGACCTTCAGATCGGTGGCGCTGCCGAGCTCGCGCTCCATCCGATCGCGCATCGCGGCGATCTCGTCGGCGATCTGGCGCGGCGATCCCAGCGGCGCGCTCCACAGCCACGACGCGACCTCGTCGGCGACCTCGCGCCCGAGCGCGGTGTCGCCCGCGATCGGCCGCAGCTTGATCAACGCCTGGCGCTCCCACAGCCGCGCCTCGGTCGCGTGGTAGCGGCGCCAGCCGGCCAGCGACGACACCAGGAGGCCGCTGCCGCCCGACGGCCGCAAGCGAGTGTCGAGCTCGTAGAGCCGGCCGCGCGGCGTCGCGGCGTGGAGGCCGCCGACCAGGCGCTGGGCGACGCGGGTCAGGTACTCGACGGTCGGCAGCGGTCGCGCGCCGTCGGAGTCGCCGTCGTCGTCGTAGACGAACACGACGTCGAGATCGGCGGCGTAGCCGAGCTCGCGGCCGCCGAGCTTGCCGAGCCCGAGCACCGCGAGCCGCGCCGGCGCGCCGGTCGCGGTGCGGGCGACGCCATGGCGAGCGCGGACGCCGGCCGACACCCGCGCCACCGCGCGATCGAGGCAGACCTCGGCGACCTGGGTCAGCTCGCGACACACCGCGAGCGGCG
>JAYTAJ010000853.1:0-3281 GCA_043737575.1 Myxococcales bacterium
CGGCGTGGACCCGCGCCGCGGTGAACAGGCTGCCGGTGTCGACCAGCGCCAGCGCGTCACCACCGTCGATCGCGATCACGTTGGCGAAGTTGGCGAGGAACCCGACCCGGGGCGCGACCTCGGCCAGCGGCAAGCCGACACCGCCGGTGAGGATCGTGGTGTGATCGGTCGGCGTCGCCCCGGTCCACAGCGCGTCGGCCCACTCGAGGAGACTGCCCATCGCGGCATGCTACCGCACCGGCGCGTCGAGTTATCCTGACCGAATCGTCAACATATACCTTGGCGGCGCCGCGGCGCCCGCGTACCATCGCGGCATGGCTCGCATCCTCGGGGGACTCAGCCTCGCCACGCTCGCGCTCGTCGGCTGCGCGCCACCCGAGGGCGATCCGCCACCGCTCGCGCATCGCCTCGGCGCGTACCAGCTGGGGCCGGGCGAGGAGCTCTACGATCGCTGCGTCAGCTGGACGCTCGACAACGACCAGCCGATCTTCGTCAACCGGGTCGACCTCGCGACCGGCACCGGCTTCCACCACTCGAACTGGTTCTGGGTGCCCGAGGGATCCTACCCGGGTGACGACGGCACCTGGCGGTGCAGCGATCGCGGCTACGACGAGGCGCTGGCCGCCGCGATGGGCGGCGTGCTGTTCGCGCAGTCGACCCAGTCGGTCAACGAGGTGCAGGCGTTCCCGCCCGGCGACGTCATCGCGATCCCGCCGCGCTCGAAGATCGTCGCCGGCGTCCACCTGCTCAACGCCAGCGACCAGCCGCTCGACACGTACCTCGATCTCACGCTCACGCCGATCCACCGCGACGACGTCGTGCTCCAGCTCGCGGCGCTGTCGCTCACCTACGAGGCCCTCGAGCTACCGCCCGGCCGCCGCTCATCGTTCACCGTCGAGTGCGATCTCGGCGCGACCCACCTCGACATCATCGGCACGCCGCTCGATCTCAACCTCTACTACGTCCTGCCGCACTACCACGAGCTCGGCCGCAAGATCGAGCTGGTCGCGGGCGGCCCGGGCGGCGACACCCCGATCTTCTCGACCCAGAGCGCGATCGGCGAGCCGCTCGGCGGGGCGCTGTCGCCGGCGTTCTCGATGGCGGGACAGGACACGCTGCGCTTCTCGTGCGAGTTCGACAACCCGGGCGCGACCACGGTGCGGTGGGGCCTCGGCGATGGCGAGATGTGCGTCGTCCTCGCGTTCACCGACAGCCGCTTCAACTGGGGCGGCGGCGTCCTCGGCTCCGCGCCCGGCACGCCGATCGACGACGGCGGCACCGTCCAGTACCAGCGCGACTGCACGCTGGTCGCGATCCCCGCGCACTTCTATTAGGGCGGCCTCCGAGACGGCCGCGGCTCAGCGGACGATGCCGGTCGCGCGGTACTCGCCCGAGCGCGTCGGCGTGAGGACGACGCCGAACGTGCCCTTGGTCGCGACCACCATCAGCACCAGCGTGCCCGCCCCGCCGGTGACGGCGACGCCGGTCTTGTTGGTGAAGTCGCCGGTCGACAGCACCTCGAAGCGCTTGAGCGGCCCCGACTCGACCAGCAGGCCCTCATAGACCTCCTTCAGATCCTTCGTCGTCTCGGCCGCGACCGCGCCGGCCGCCGTGAACGGCACGGAGCTGACGCGCATCATCCGCTGCGTCGACGCCGAGGCGAAGCCGGCGACCCACATGTTGGCCGAGTAGTCGGCGTTGCGATCGGCCGCGACCGGACCGGGCGCGGGCGCGGCGTCGTCGGGCGTCGGCGTGATCGGCTTGTCGCCGCGGGTCGGCTTGGCGTTGCGCAACGCGGCGCCGTCGTCGATCGGCTCGGCGTTGCGGATGTTGTCGAGAATGTACGGCTCGACGTTGAACGTGCCGCACTGGCGCCAGTTGCGATAGAAGCCCCAGCGCAGATAGACCCGGCCGTCCGACGAGCGGATCACGTCGGGCGTCTCCTCGTAGGGGCTCGCCGACAACAGCGTGTCGATCGCGGCGACGTCGAACTCGAGGCGACCCGAGCTGTGGGTGATCGTGGTCTTGTGGACCGAGCCGTCGGGGTTGATCGACATCTCGATCACCGTGTAGAGGTCGAAGTCGTTGAGCGGGTGGCTCGACGACTCGCCGTCGAGGTGGGCGAGGAAGCCGAAGCCCCACAGCTCGTGGATGCGGCGATGCATGCGCGTGATGAACACCGCGAACGGGCTCGCGCGGGTCTTCAGCGCGGTCTGGTTGCCGGGCCGCACGTCGGGCGTGAAGTTCTCGAGCGAGCTCTTGATCGCCTCGAGCTTGCGCTCCCAGCGGCCCTTCTTGCCCGACAGCCGCGCCTTGGCGAGGACGCGCTCCTTCTCCGCCTTGTCCTTGCCGATGATGCGCTCGTAGTCGTCCATCTCGAGCGGCACGTTGATGCCGGGCACGCCCTTGGGCCCAGGCTTCTTGCCGTCGCCGCGCTTCTGATCGAGCAGCGAGCCGCGGCCGCCGATGTCGCGCATCGCGAACAGCCCCGGGTTGCGATCGCCGCCCGTGCCCTTGTCGCCGGCTTCGCCGGCTTCGCCGACGATCTGGCCCTTGGCGTTGTCCGACTCGCCGCTGTGGTCGCTGGTGCGCGACAGCTCGTTGAGCTCCGACTCGGCCTGCTCGTTCTGCGCGATGCGCTCCTCGGGGACGCCGATGTCGGGGCTGGTCACGTCCTCCGACTCGGCGGTCGGCGGCGCCTCACCCGTGAGCTGCTTCTCGAGGTTGGTCTCGGTCGCCGCGCTCTCCTCGGCGACGTCGCGATTCTTGTCGGACAGGTGGGTCGCGTCGTCCGGCGCCTCCTTGACCTCGTTCTCGTCGGGCACCTCGACCATCCGCATGTTCGACGGCGGCGGCTGCACGGGCGGCGGCGGCTTCTGCTCCTCGCCAGGGGGCTGCGGCGACGGGATCACGGGCGGCGGCACGTCGGGCGGCGGCGGCGGCGGCGGGACCAGCGCGACCTGGACCTCCTCCTCGAGCTTCTCGGCCTCGATCGGCGGCGGCGGCGGCTTGGGCAGCTTGGGCAGCGCGACCGCGACCGCGGCGCTCGGCTCGATCCACGCGACCTCCATCTCCTCGGGCACCTTGCCGAAGGTCGCGATCACGTCGCGGTCGGCGTACATCATCACGTCGGACGCGAGCACGTCGTCGGCGTGACCGACGCTGCCGGTCCAGCCCTCGAACGTCATGTCGGCGCCGCGCACCGCGGTGAGCGACACGTAGCGATCGTTGGGCACGTCGAAGCGACAGGTCGTCGCCGACGCGCAGCGCCCGAGCTCCTG
>JAYTAJ010000854.1:0-7472 GCA_043737575.1 Myxococcales bacterium
CCGGTGTGCGATCGGACGAACGCCAGATCGCGGCCGAACGCCCGCTCCATCTGCGCCTGGTGCGGCACCGCGCCGCCGCCGCCCGCGACCGCGTCGTCGAACGGCGTCGAGAAGTCGAACATCGAGTGCAGCGAGCGATCGGTGGCGCTGGTGGCGCTCGGCGCGGTGGCGCCGCCCTCGGCGGCCTTGCGCTGCACCGGCAGCCGCTGGGCCAGGGTCGATCCGCCCGGCCGACCGGTCGTCACGTCGGAAGACTCACTCGACTCGGCATCCCGTCGGCTGGTGTCTTTCATCACCCGACAGCGTACTCGATCTGCGCCCGCAGTCGCGGAATCGCATCGATCGTCCAGGCGCCGTACCAGAACAGATCCTTGCCCGACACGTCGATGGCCCGACCCGTCCGCGCCGCCGGCGTGTCGAGCGCCAGGAGCCGCGCCCGATCGTCGGCGGTGAACGCCCACGGCTCGTCGGGCAAGACGTATAGATCGGGCGCGCGCGCGACGATCTCCTCGACCGTCACCCGCGGATAGCGCTGATCCCGACCCGCCGGATCGATCGCCGCCGCCTTGCCGAGATCCGCGGCGAGCGGATACAGCCGCAGCCGATCGTCGAACACGTTGCCGACCCCGAGCTGCGCCAGCACGTCGGAGCCGAAGGTGTCGGCGTTGCACGTCATCAGCGGATCCATCCAGATCGGCACGAACGCGCGCTGCGCGATCGACGGCGGCGGCGTCGCGGCCAGCTCGTAGCCGCGGCGGATCAGCGCCACCACCGCCGGATCGCGCGCGACGCCGAGCGCGCGGGCCAGGCGCGCGACGTGGGCGATGCCGTCGGCGACCCGGCGCGGCAGCGACACCAGGATCGGCACCTTGCCGCCGAGGCCCTCGAGGCCGACCCGGGTGTTCTCCTCCTGGTTCGCGATCACCAGATCGGGCTCGAGCGCGAGCACCGCCGCGACGTCGACGTCCTTGGTGCCACCCACCGTCGGGATCGCCGTCGCCTCGACCGGACGATCGCAGTACGTGGTGCGTCCGACCACGCGGTCGCCGCAGCCGAGCGCGAACACCGTGTACGTGTCGCTCGGCACCAGCGACACCACGCGACGCGGCGGACGCACGAGGATCACGTCACGGCCCAGATCGTCGCGCAGGCGGAGCGTCGTCATGGCGCGGAGCCTCGCACGGTTGCGCAACCCGCGACGGCTGCGTAGCCTCCTCGCACCATGGCCAAGAAGCGGTCGCCCTCTCCCGCCGCCGATCCGGTGAGCGACGATGCGGTCGCCGCCATCGCAGAGCCCGCGACGATCAAGCCGCAGGAGCTGGCCGAGCGCCTCGCCGATCCGGAATTTCGCGAGCGAGTCGAGGCCGCGATCGCGAACCTGCCGCCCGACAAGGCGGTCGAGCTGGTCGCGCTGCTCGAGGCCAGCATTCGTCGACGGAAGATCGAGCTGTTCGGCTACCTCGCGTCGGCGGCGATCCTGCTGGTCGGCATGGTGATCGCGCTGTACGCGTTCGGCGCCGCCGCCCAGGGCACGTTCATCGGCTGGGTGTTCCTGGTGCCGCTGGCGCTCGCCGGAGTGGTGATGATCGCGGTCGCCCGCGCCGCCCGCGCCGCCGAGGCCGCCGATCGCCGCAAGGCGTCCCCCCGCGCCGCGTCGGGCGTATAGTCGCCGCCATGCGATCTCCAATCGTCGCCCTCGGCCTCGCCCTCCTCGCCGCCTGCGGTGACGATCAGCCATCGAACCCGATCATCGACGCACCCGAGGGCGACGCGATCGATCCGATCGACGCCAACCCGAACGTCGACGCGCCGCGGCTGCTGCCCGACGCCGCGGTCGCGACCTGCACGCCGCGCAACGGCACCACGATCGTCCTCGAGCCGTTCGTCACCGGCCTGGTGCAGCCGGTCGGGCTCAGCTCGGCCCCGGGCGACGCCCGCGTCTTCGTCATCGAGCAGCCGGGCCGGGTCCGCGTCATCAAGAACGGCGCGCTCTTGCCGACGCCGTTCCTCGACCTGCGCGAGGAGTCGGGCGGCCCGGTCCTCGACGGCGGCGAGCGCGGCCTGCTCGGCATCGCGTTCCACCCCGACTTCCGCGACAACGACCGGTTCTACGTCAACTACACCCGGCTGCCCGACGGCGACACCGTGATCGCCGAGTACCGCGCGACCTTCGGCACCGACGTCGCCGACCCCGGCACCGGCCGGATCGTGCTGGTGATCGATCAGCCGTTCTCGAACCACAACGGCGGCTGGATCGAGTTCGGCACCGACGGCATGCTCTACGTCGGCATGGGCGACGGCGGCTCGTCCAACGATCCCGGCGATCGCGCCCAGGACGACACCGAGATGCTCGGCAAGATGGTGCGGATCGACGTCGACACCCGCACCGGCACCAAGCAGTACGGCATCCCCGCCAACAACCCGTTCGCGTCGAGCGCCGACGGCCCCAACGATCCGCGACCCGAGAACTGGCACAAGGGGCTGCGCAATCCGTTCCGCTTCTCCTTCGACACCAACGGCGATCTCTACATCGGCGACGTCGGTCAGGGTGCGTGGGAGGAGGTCGACGTCGCGGTCGGCAACGCCGCGGGTGTCAACTGGGGCTGGGACGATCGCGAGGGCGCCCACTGCTTCGAGCCGATGAACGGCTGCCTCACCGCGGGCCGCACCGATCCGGTCAGCGAGCACCCGGCGAGCGCGAACTGGCACTCGGTGATCGGCGGCGCGGTCTACCGCGGCTCGTGCTTCCCCGATCTGGTCGGGCAGTACTTCTACGGCGACTACTCGGCCGGCGAGCTGTGGGCGTTCCGCATGATGAACGGCGCGGCGCAGAACGATCGCCGCGTGTTGCAGAACGTCGGCACGATCACGTCGATCCAGCACGACGCGACCGGCGAGCTCTACGTCGTCACGCACAACGGCACCGTCCGCCGCATCACCGTGCCGTGATCGCTCCGCGCTCGCGCCGCATCGCGCTGCCGACCGGCCTCACCTATCACCTGCTCGAGTGGGGCGCCGACGCCGCCCACGAGCACACCGTGGTCCTGGTCCACGGCTTCCTCGATCTGGCGTGGGGCTGGGCCGACGTCGCCGAGCGCCTCGCCGCGCGCTTCCACGTCGTCGCGCCGGATCTGCGCGGCCACGGCGACAGCGACTGGATCGGCGCCGGCGGCTACTACCACTTCTTCGACTACGTCGCCGATCTCGATCACGTCGTCGCTCGCCTCGGCCGCACGTCGGTGTCGGTGGTCGGCCACTCGATGGGCGGCAGCGTCGCCGGCTACTGGGCCGGGACCCGCCCGTCGAAGATCCATCGACTCGCGCTGCTCGAGGGCCTCGGCCCGCCCGAGTCGGGACCGGATCTGCCCGGCCGCACCCGCGGCTGGATCGACACCTGGACCGCGAACGCGCCACGGGCCCAGCGGGTGATGCCGGGTCTCGCGAGCGCCGCGGCGCGCCTGCGCAAGCACGACGCCCGGCTCGACGCCGACGCCGCGCTGCGGCTCGCCGAGCACGGCACCCGCCCGACCCGCGGCGGCGGCGTGGTGTGGAAGCACGATCCGCTGCACCTGACCCAGGGCCCGTACCCCTACCGCGTCGAGTCGGCGCGGACGTTCTGGCAGCAGGTCACCGCGCCCGTGCTGTACCTCGCGGGCGCCCAGTCGATGATGCGGCTGCCCGACGCCGAGATCGATCACCGCCTCGCCGCGTTCCCGTCGGCGCGCCGCGCGGTGATCGACGACGCCGGCCACATGCTGCAACGCAACGCTCCCGAGGCTGTGGCAGCGGCGCTCACGGATCACCTCGGCAGTTGAATGTCGCCGATCGCGGTGTGAATCACGCCGCCTTGCGCAGGCCCCAGTCGCGGGCCGCGTACTCGGTGAGCTCGCCCTCGAGCTGACGGCGGGCGCGGAACAGCCGCGACATCACGGTGCCGATCGGGACCGCGAGCGCGTCGGCGATGTCCTTGTAGCGCTCGCCCGACAGGTCGGCGCGCTCCACCACCTCGCGGTAGTCGCCGCCGAGTCCCGCCAGCGCCGCGGTGACCTCGTCGGACAGCGTGCCGGCGGTGATCGCCTCGGTCGCGTCGACCGCGTGATCGTCGGCGGTGCCGTAGACCGCCATGCGGGTGTCGCCCGGGCGCTCGACCGCGAAGCGCTGGTGGCGGCGGCGCTTGCGGTAGACGTTGATGAAGCTGTTGGTGAGGATGCGGTAGAGCCAGGCGCGGACGTTCGAGCCCTCGGCGAAGCGCGACCACGCGACCATCGCGCGCAAGAGCGTCTCCTGGACCAGATCGCGGGCGTCGTCGGGGTTGCGGGTCAGGCGCAGCGCGGCGCCGTAGAGCTCGCCCGACAGCGGCATGCACGCCGCCTCGAAGGCGGTGTGGTCGGCGCGGCGCAGGGCGCGCGGCGCGGTGGTGCCGCGACGACGAAGCTCGGAATGATCGGGGATGGCGGGAGCGTTGGGGGAAGCTGAGGACGGGGCGGTGCGCGGCATGGCGGCGGGTAAAGCAAGCGGCTTGCCACCGTTAACCTGCCGAATATCCAGGCCGGGATCGAGGCTGAGGACGCGGAGACACGGAGGCGTGTCTCTCGGCCGACGCGGTGACGACGTAAAGCGACCTGACGGCCGCAAAGGATCGTTACGCGCGCGCGTCAGCGCCGAGCGCCAGGTCGCGCAGCGCGATCGCGATCGCGTCCGGCAGATCCGACGCGATGGCGCCGCGCTCGCCCCAGTGAGCGCCGAGGGTGTCGCCGGCCCGGCCGTGGATCCACACCGCGAGCCGCGCGGCGTCGACCGCCGGCACCTCCTGCGCGAGGAACGCGGCGATCACGCCCGCGAGGACGTCGCCCGAGCCCGCGGTCGCGAGGGCCGGGCCGCCGGTCGGGTTGATCGCCACGTAGTCGCCCGCGCAGATCAGCGTGCGCGCGCCCTTCAGCACCACGACCGCGCCGGTCGCGGCGGCCAGCGCGCGGGCGGCGCCGAGTCGATCGCGCTCGACCGCGGCGGCGGTGATGCCGAGCAGTCGCGCCGCCTCGCCCGGGTGCGGCGTGATCACGACGTCGCGGCCGGGCTCGGCGATCAGGCCCGGCCGGCCGATCAGGTGGACCAGCGCGGTGGCGTCGACCACGATCGGGACCGGCGGCGCGGCGTCGTCGAGGACCGCGTCGAGCCAGGCCCGGCCGCGATCGTCGTCGGGCATGCCGGGGCCGATCACCATCGCGTCCATGCCCGCGATCGCCGCGACCAGCGCCGCGCCATCGTCGACGACGCGGGTCATGATCGGATCAGCCGCGATCAGCTCGCCGTCGCCGCCGAGGGGCGGTGGCCCCGCCAGCGTACACAGGCCGGCGCCCGCCCGCAGCGCGCCGAGCGCGGTCAGCCGACCCGCGCCGCGCCGCCCCGGCGATCCGCCGACGACGAGGACGTGGCCGCGCTGGCCCTTGTGATCGAGGCGGCCGATCAGCGGCAGCCAGCCGCGGGCGTCGCGCTCCTGGACCTGGCCCGCGGTGGCGAGGGCGCGGGCCCGCGCGACCGGCACGCCGATCTCGGCGATCTCGACCACGCCCGCCGACGCGAAGCCAGGCGCGCTGACGATGCCGATTTTCGGCGAGCCCAGCGTGATCGTCCGGTGCGCGCGCACCGCGACGCCGAGCGTGGCCCCGGTGTCGGCGTCGATCCCCGACGGCAGATCGACCGCGATGACGTGGCCGCCCGCGTGGTTGATCGCGGTGATGACCTCGGCGAGGTGTCCGGCAACCGGACGACTGAGCCCGGTCCCGAGCACCGCGTCGACCACGATCGCGGCGCCCGCGAGCGCCGCCTCGAGCGCCGCCAGATCCTTGCTGGCGTCGGCGACCGTCGCGCCCGAGCGCTCGAGCACGGTCAGGTGCAGGAGCGCGTCGCCGCCGATCGTCGACGGTGGCGCCACCACCACCGCGCGGGTCGGGACCCCGGCCGCGAGCAGCACCCGGGCGACCACGAAGCCGTCGCCGCCGTTGTTGCCGGCGCCGCACACCACCGCGACCGGCCCCGGATGGGCGTCGCGATCGCGCAGCACCGCCGCCGCCACCGCCCGCCCCGCCGTCTCCATCATCACCGCGCCCGGCAGGCCGAGCTCGTCGATCACCGCGGCGTCGAGGGCGCGCATCTCGGCGCCCGTCACCAGCGGGATCATGCCGGCACCCGACACGCGTCGACCAGCGCCGCGGCGATGGTCTCGGCGCGCTCGCGGATCGCCGCCTCGTTCGGGCCCTCGATCATCACCCGGGCCTTGGCCTCGGTGCCGCTGTAGCGCACCAGCACCCGGCCGTCGTCGCCGAGGTCGCGCTCGACCGCGGCGATCAGCGCCTGCACCGTCGGCAGCTCCTCGATCGGCCGCTTGCGATCGACCTTGACGTTGACCAGCACCTGCGGCGTCCGCGTCATCACCTTCACCAGGTCCGACAGCGGCTGCTGCTCGCGCACCATCACCGCGAGCACGCGCAGGGCCGCGATCACGCCGTCGCCGGTCGTCGCGTGATCGAGGAACACCAGGTGACCCGACTGCTCGCCGCCGAGGTTGTAGCCGTGGCGGCGCATCTCCTCGACGACGTAGCGGTCGCCGACCTGGGTCCGCACCAGCGTGCCGCCCGCCTTCTTCACCGCCTGCTCGAGGCCGAGGTTCGACATCACCGTCGTCACCAGCGTGTTCTTCACCAGCGTGCCTTCGGCCAGCATGCGGGTCGCGCACAGCGCCATCACCGCGTCGCCGTCGACGACCTCGCCGTGCTCGTCGCACAGCACCAGGCGATCGGCGTCGCCGTCGAGGGCGACCCCGACGTGGGCCTTGTGCTTCAGCACCGCCTTGCACATCGCCTCGGGGTTGAGCGCGCCCGCCTTGTCGTTGATGTTCTTGCCGTCGGGCGAGCAGTTGATCGCGATGACCTTGGCGCCCAGCTCCTCGAACACCAGCGGCCCGGTGCGGTAGCCCGCGCCGTGGGCGCCGTCGACGACGATGGTGACGCCGTCGAGCGCGAGGTCGGCCGGGAACGTCGCCTTGCAGAACACCACGTAGCGGCCGCGCGCGTCCTCGATCTTGCGGCTGTAGCCGACGTCGGCCGAGCCGGCGCGGTGGCCGTCGAGCTCGGGCGACGCCATCAGCGCCTCGATCTCCGACTCGATCGCGTCGGGCAGCTTGTAGCCGTCGCGGGCGAACAGCTTGATGCCGTTGTCCTCGTACGGGTTGTGCGACGCGCTGATCACCACGCCGGCGTCGCATCGCATCGACGACGTGATGAACGCGATGCCCGGCGTCGGCAGCGGCCCCGTCAGCCAGACGTCGGCGCCCATCGACACGATGCCCGACGCCAGCGCGGTCTCGAACATGTAGCCCGACAACCGCGTGTCCTTGCCGATCACGATGCGGGTATGCCGCCCCGGCTGCTTCAGCCGCGCCGCCACCGCCATCCCGAGCCGCATCACCGTGGCGC
>JAYTAJ010000855.1:0-17073 GCA_043737575.1 Myxococcales bacterium
AGGAAGCCGGCGCTGTCGGCGTCGCCCCACTGCAGATCGTCGACGCACACCACGACCGGGCGGATCGCGGCGAGGCTGCCGAGCACCGCCCGCAGCGCGCTCCACGCCCGGCGCCGCAGCTCCTGCGGATCCGACGGCTGGAAGCGGCGGGTCTCGGGCTCGGCGATCTGCGGCACCCGGCGCAAGACCGGGAACAACCGCGCCAGCGCGACGATGTCGGGCGGCAGCACCGCGGTCAGCTGCGCCGGCGGCAGCCGCAACAGCGCGCCGGTCAGCGCGTCGATCAGCGTGTCGAGGGTCTTGTACGGCAGCGCCTCGCGCTCGTAGCAGCGCCCGGCCAGCACCAGCGCCGAGTCGGCGACGCGGGCGAGGAACTGACCGACCAGCGCGCTCTTGCCCATGCCCGACGCCGCGCGCACGAACACCGCGACGCCGGCGTGGCGCGAGTCGACCAGCGCCTGGCCGAGCGCGGCGAGCTGCGCGACCCGCCCGACGAACGGCGCCGACGCGCCGGTGGTGCGCTCGATCGTCGAGGTCGCGGTCGACGGCGTCTGGCCCAGCGCCGCGAGCACCGCGACGCCGTCGGGGCGATCGCGCGGATCGGGCGCCAGGAGCTGCCGGCACAGCTCGTCGAGAAATGCCGGCGTGTCGGGCATCAGCACCCGCGGCGCGGGCGCGCGCTCGAGCTGCTTGCGCCGCATGATCTCGTCGGCGCGGCCCTCGAACGGACGGCGCCCGGTCAGCGCCTCGTACAGCATCACGCCGACCGCGTACCAGTCGCTGGCCGGGGTCAGCGGCGTGTCGGCGGCCTGCTCGGGTGACATGTACGCCGGCGTGCCGACCGCCGCGCGCTCGTGGGTGTGATCGGCGCCGGCCAGCTCGACGTCGGCGATCAGCCCGAAGTCGAGCAAGACGACGCGACCGCTGCGCTCGCACAGGACGTTCGACGGCTTGAGATCGCGGTGCAGCTTGCCCGCGAGGTGCAGCGCGTGGACGCCGTCGCACAGCTGGTGCAGCGCGCGCTCGAGGCGCTCGAGGTCGACCGCGGCCGCCAGGATCTCGCCGCGCGATCGCGCCACCGCGCCGCGCGGGCCGGTCGCCTCGTCGGTCGGATCGTCGTCGAGCGACGCCGGCTCGTCGCTACCCGCGCTGGGCCGCACCCAGTCGATGAACGACACGCCGTGGACCAGCTCCATCGTGAAGAACCACTCGTCGCCGGTCGTGTGCAGCTCGTGCAGCGTGCACAAGGTCGGGTGCGCGAGGTCGCACAGCGCGCGGAACTCGCGCTTGAAGCGATACAGATCGCGCGCGCCCTGGGCCTTCAGCGTCTTCAGCGCGACGTCGCGCTGGTGCAGCCGATCGAACGCGCGATAGACGACGCCCATGCCGCCCGAGCCGAGCTTGCTCCGCACGACGAAGCGCTCGCCGTCGGCGGCGTGCTGCTCGACGGTTTCCCCCACCGCTCGATGCTACCGCACGCGCCCCGCGCCGGGTGCGGGAGTGTCCGTCACCGCGCCCACAGCTCGAGCTGGGCCCGGCCGCCGCCCGGCAGGTTGCCGTAGCGGAACTCGACGCGGCGGATCGTGCGGTCGCCGCCCGGCAGATCGAGGTCGCGGGTCCAGGTGCCCTCGGCGATCACCAGCCGGGTGTCGGGCGCGAACGTCGTGCCGTCGCCGAACACCACGACGACGTCGAACAGCTCGAGCCCGCTGTGCTCGGCCTTGAGCTTGATCGCGCGGAACCGACCGTCGGCGCGCCCGACCTGGATCGCGTCGCGATCGGCGCCGCCCTGCACCACCCGCTCGCCGAGCTTGTCCCAGCCGGTCGTGGCCTCGACCCGGCGATCGCGGCGATCGTCGACGCGCTCGGCCCCGGCCGGGCCCGGACCTCCTCGCGCCCGCACCGCGCACGCGCCGAGCAACAACGGAATCACGACAAGCAAGGTGGTGAGCTTCTTCATCATGGAGATGAGACCGCGGCGGCGCGCAGAAGTTATAGTCGCCAGGTGTCGGCCACCGATCTGCTCGACGCCTTGTGGCGCGACTACACCGCGATCACGCCGCAGGCCGCGCGCATCCACGCGCGCTTCACGGCGCGCGGCGAGACCATCGTCAACGACCACGTCGCGCTCCGCACCTACGGCCGCCCCGGCCTCGGCGTCGACGCGCTGGCCCGGCCGTTCGTCGCCCGCGGCTGGGCGCCGCGCGACGCCTACCGCTTCGCCGACAAGCACCTGCGCGCGCGCTACTACCAGCACCCCGACGCCGCGCTGCCGAAGATCTTCATCAGCGAGCTGTGCGTCGACGAGCTGGCGCCGCGCGCCGCCGCGATCATCGACGGCCTGATCGCGACGCTACCGCCCGGCTTCGGCGACCGCGACGATCTGCCCTCCGCCGGGCGACCGTGGCCGATCGATCACGCGACCTACCGGACGCTGCTCGACGACAGCGAGTACGCGGCGTGGGTCGCGGCGTTCGGCTTCCGCGTCAACCACTTCACCGTCGACGTCAACCGCCTCACCAGCTTCGCCGATCTCGCGGCGGTGACGACGTTCCTCGCCGACGCCGGCTTCGAGCTCAACCGCGCCGGCGGGCTGGTCAAGGGCACGCCGGCCGAGCACCTCGAGCAGTCGGCGACCGTGGCCGACGCGATCGACGTCGAGTTCACCGACGGCGTCCACCGGGTGCCGTCCTGCTACTACGAATTCGCGAAGCGCCATCGCCTGCCGAGCGGCGAGCTGTTCCACGGCTTCGTGCCGACCTCGGCCGACAAGCTGTTCGAGTCGACCGACGTCGGCTACAGGTAGCGCTTCGCGACCGCGATCAGCTCGCTCAGCGGCACCGGCTTCTTCAGGAAGCTCACGGCGCCGAGCTGCTCCGCGGTCTCGTGGATCTGCGCCGATGCGGTCATCACCACGACCGGGAGCTCGCGGAGGTCGTCGTCGGCGAGCTGGGCGGCGCGAAACGTCGGGCCGTCCATGATCGGCATCATCAGATCGAGCAGGATCACCGCGGGCCGCGGCGAGCCATCGCGCAGCGCCGCCAGCGCCGCGCGGCCGTTCTCGACGCCACGGGCGCGGTAGCCGCCATCGGCGAAGACGTCGATCACCGCCTCGCGGATGTCGTCGTCATCCTCGACCACCAGGATGTAAGCCGGCTGGGGCAGCTCCGCGCGGCTGGGCGAGTTCGACATCGAGCGTGGCCCAGTGTGACGCCACGCGACGGAGCCTGCAAGTTTCGCGTCGGAACCGGCTACCGACGGCGGCGGACCAGGAGCGCGCCGAGCGCGAGGCCGAGCAGCGACAGGCCGCCGGTCGAACCGCCGGTCGAGCAGCCGCCGGTGATCTCGTCGGCGTTGCCGTCGCCGTCGCCGTCGGGGCCGCCACCGCCGCCGACGCGGACCATCACGTTGACGGTGCGCGCGGTGAGCTGCTCGCGGGCGTCGTAGGCCTTGATCTCGATCACCGCGGGGCCCTCGGCGTGATCGGTCACCGTGAAGTCGAACGGGCCCGCGGTCTTGGTCTCGGCGATCGTGCCGTCGAGCCACAGCTCGACGCGGGCCAGGTCGGTGTCGACGATCTGGGTGCGGACGTTGAACGTCGGCGGCACCACCGCGCCCTCGGACGGCGCGTTGAACTGCGCCATCGGGAACGGGTTCGGCACCGGCGCCCCGTAGAGGAGCGCGACGCCGGTCTGATCGAGCGCGGTGAACGACAGATCGGCCGAGGTGCCGCCGCACTGCGGGTAGTGCATCACCGACGCGCGGTCGTAGGCGGTGAGGCCGCGGAACTCGTTGTCTTCGGCGCACTGGGTCGCGCCCGACTCGGGGCGGATGTGCTCGTGACGGAAGCCGAGGACGTGGCCCATCTCGTGGGCCAGGATGTTGCGGAGCGGCCAGGGCAGCTGCGGATCGAACGACGTCGCGTCGATGAGGATGTTGCGATCCCCGCGCGGGCTGTCGGGGAAGAACGCGCGCGCCAGGTACTGACCGCCCGCGTCCACCGGGTTCACGTCGAACATGACGGCCGGGTTGGTCGCGGTGCAGGCGGCGTCCTGGCCCGGGAGGTACTTGAAGTCGACGTCGGCGAAGGTCTCCCAGCCGCCCTCGGCGGCGCCGCTCAGCGCGGCGACGACCGCGGCCTTGTTGGCGCCGAACGCGTTGGACACGCAGTAGGTCAGCTGGACCTTCTGCGTGTTGTTCCACTTGATGTCGACGTTGTTCACCGAGTAGACGGCGAGCTGGCCCGCCTGCATCGCGCTCCAGATGTCGAACAGGCGCGCCTCGCTGCGGATCGGCGTGTCGCCGTCGATCACGTACAGCCCGCTCGGCTCGCGGTGCAGCGTGTCCTTCCACTGCTCGAAGGTCAGCCCCTGGTTCGAGCCCAGGTCGGGCGCCTCGACGCACCCCGCCACGAAGGCACCCACGAGACCGAGGCCACACGCGACGCGCGACGACATGTGCATGACCACGGCTGTTACAAGGACGGTGCCAGGCGCCGCGCCTAACGATTGCTGTCGGTTAGCGGCGCGGCCCTGTTCGCTTTCGGCGCAACTCCGGTGGTCTAGACCCCAGATCGGTGCACAGTTCCCCACTGTCAGTCGGTCACGACCTCGACCGACCAGGTGTTGAGCGTCCCGAGATCGGCGCGGGCATGGTCGCTGACGGTCAGCGTCCACGCGCCCGCCAGCGGCAGGCCGGCCAGGGTCGGCGCCTCGACGGTCAGCGTCAGGTTGTCCTCGTAGCTGCCGGTCTTGTCGTGCAGCACCACGGTGCGGCCGTCGTGCGCGAGCACGACCCGCAGGTCGCCGCGGTACGAGTGCGTGATGTCGAGCGTGACCTTGACCGTGCCGGTCGTGCCCGCGTCGGTCACCGCGATCGTGCTGGTGATGCCGGTCGGATCGTTGTCGGGGATCGCGGTCGCCGGGCTGGCGCTGTAGGTGTGGCTGGTCGGCTGGCTCTGGCAGGTCGGGTGGGTCGCGCACTGCGAGTCGTCGCAGTCGAGCTGCTGATCGCCGTCGTCGTCGACGCCGTTGTCGCAGAGCTCCGCCGGGGTCTCGACGCGCGGCACGTCGGAGACGTAGGCGGTGCCGAACTCGGCGACGTACGCCATCGACAGGTAGCCGTAGCCGTCGCCCGCGGGGTGGGCGGCGCCGAAGCTGCCCGTGCCCCACGAGTTCTTGAAGATCCAGAAGCCCTTCTCCAGGACCGGCTCCCCGTTCGCGTTCCTCACGATCGCGCCGGTCGCGTCGACCTTCGCGACCGTCTTGTCGTCGTCCCAACCGACGATCAGGATCGCGTGGCCGGCGCGCTTCTTCAGCGACGCCTCGCGGTCCTTCGCGTTGGGCGCGAGCACGATGCCCTCGCGCCAGTACCCGGTGTTGACCGGCAGCGTCGACGCGCGGTGGTTCCACGACTGATAGAAAAAGGTCAGGCCGACCACCGCGCCGCTCTTCTGGGCGGTGAGGTGGGCCTTCAGCGACCGGGTGCCGAGCCAGCGGCCCCGCGGCAGCTTGTGCTTCGGCCCGGCGACCGCGGCGGCCGGCGGCTCGCCGTTGGTGTAGCACTGGGTCGGCAGGTTCTCGCCACCAGTGCAGGCGGCGTCGTCGGTCGCGGTCCACGGCGACGCCTGGTACGGCCACAGCGACTCGCGGACGATGCCGTGCTGGCTCGCCGCGCGCAGGTTGCTCTCGGCGCTCGAGCCCTCGGTGCTGGTGAAGGCGCCGACCAAGCGCTTGGCCGCCCACTGCATGTACTGCTCGGAGAAGTCGGCGTCGGCGACGCCGGCCTTGATGTAGAGGTTCTCCATCAGCGCGACGGTCGCGAAGATCGAGCAGACGCCGCGGCGGCCCTGGGACTTCACCGACGACTGCTCGGCCGCCAGCGAGAACCGCGCGGGGTAGATCGCGTCGGCCTTGTTCTCGTCGGGCAGCGAGTCGTCGTCGGGCGCGCCCTCGAACAGCGGGTCGTAGCTCGAGACCGGGTACTCGTCGTCGAACGGCGACGGTCCGTCGTCGTTGCCTCCTGCGCACGCGAACAGGGCCGACAGCGGGAGGGCGACGAGAGCGGTGAGGCGGCGCATCGACGGGCTCCTAGCGCGAACCGTGCCACCCCCGTCTGGGCGCAACGCATCGAGATCGTGGGCGCCGCGCACCGTGGTGCGCCCCTGGCCGCACGCCCCGCCGGCCGGTCGCGTGGCCAGGGACTTTCCCCCTCGGTGCGAACGATCGGTTGCGGTGAGCAGCGGCTATACTCGGGGTGTGCTGCGCTCGTGGCGAGGCTTTGCGTTGGTGTCCGCGCTCGCGGCGTGCGGCGACGGCGAGCCGACCGCCGCCGCGATCGATGCCACCGCGATCGATGCCGCCGCGATCGATGCCGCGATCGATGCCGCCGTGGATGCCGCGCCGCCGCCGTGCGTGGTGACCGCGGCGTTCGACATCGGCCGCGTGGACCGGATCGAGATCGACACCGCGGCGGTCACCACCTCGGCGGGATGGCTGTTCGGCTACCGCATCGTCGAGCCGAACCTCGGCATCGTCGGCGCGGCGTGGACCCTGATCGACTTCGCCGGCCAGCGCGTGGTCGCGCCGATCGATCTGCCCGACGGCCCGCCCGTGCTCGCCGTCAACGGCGACCGCGCCCTGGTCGGCTACACCGCCGCCGACGGCGCGCGGGTGCAGCTCATCACCGCCGACGGCGCGGCGGTCGGCGCCGCGATCACCGTCCCCACCAGCGCCTCGGTGGCGGACGCGGTCGCGGGGCCGGGCACCGGGTTTCGCGTGCTCGTCCGCGTCGCCACCAGCGCGGCGCTCGGGGTCTCGCTCGCGCACCTCGACCGCGATGGCGTGGTCGCGTCGCTGGCCTCGGTCGCGGTGCCGGTCGAAGCGCTGCAGCGGCTCCACACCAGCACGGCGCTGGCCAGCGGCGCCGTCGCCCTCGCCTACGATCGGACCCGCGGGTTCGACGCGTGCTTCGCGTGCGCGGTCGGGGGCGTCGCGGCGCTGGGCCTCGACGATCAGCTCGCGGCCACCTGGGCGGTGCCGCTGTTCGACCACCACAGCTCGGCGATCACCTCCATCGCCGAGATCGACGGGACCCTCTACACCACCTGGCTCTCGAACGCGCCCGGTCCCCACCTGCCGTTCCGCTTCGGCGCGGTGGCCCGGGTCCCCGACGGTCCGGTCCTGACCTTGTCGGAGAGCGCGGTGGTGCTGGTCGCGGGTGGGCCGCGCGCTGGCGTAATCGGCGTCCACACCATGGGCCGCGCGTACCTGCAGACCTTCGACGCCGGGTTCACGCTCGGCACCGCGTGCAGCGTCGACGTCCGACCGAGCAAGCTGCTGGCGGTCGGCGACGACGCGGTGCTGGTGATCGGCGACGAGGGCGAGGCCCGGGTCGTGACCCTGCAGCCGTAGCCTGTTAGGTTTCGCGCGATGCAGCACTGGTTGATGAAGACGGAGCCGGACTCGTTCGGGATCGACGATCTGGTGCGCGTGACGGTCGAGCCGTGGACCGGTGTGCGGAGCTACCAGGCGCGCAACCTGATGCGCGATCAGATGCAGTTCGGCGACGCGGTGCTGTTCTATCACTCGAGCGCGGATCCGTCGGGCGTGGCGGGGCTGGCGCGGATCGCGCGGATCGGCGTCGTCGACGAGACCCAGTTCGAGCCGTCGAGCAAGTACTACGATCCCGACAGCCCGCGCGAAGCGCCGCGGTGGATCTGCGTCGAGGTCGAGCTGGTCGAGAAGCTGCCGCGGCTGGTGCCGCTCGACGAGCTGCGCGCGGCCCGCGAGCTCGAGGGGATGATGCTGTTGCAGCGCGGATCGCGGCTGTCGGTGCAGCCGGTGACCGCGGCGCACTACGACGTGATCGTGGCGATGGCGCGGCGGCCCGCACCGGCGCCGGTTGCGAAGCCGAAGCCGAAGCCGGCCGCGAAGCCGAAGCCGAAGGCGAAAGCGAAAGCGAAAGCGAAGAGGAACGCGAAGCCCGCCGCGAAGGCGAAGGGTCAGAAGCGGAAGTAAGGTCCGAGGGCGAGATCGAGGCCGCCGATCGGCGGCGCCAGGGGATTGTCGACGGCGCGTTCGACGAGCGTGTAGCCGATCGCGACGGTGACACCGATGGTCGGCGTGCCGAGACGCCAGTCGATGCCCGCGCGCAGGAACCGGACGCTGCGGGTGGCGGTCGTGCCGTGGACGATGGTGCGCTCGCGCAGCAGGCCGATGTCGAGGCGCGGCTCGGGCACGAACGGCCGGCCACCCATCCAGTGCAGCCGCGCGGTCGCGGCGATCGTCGAGGTGCGGACCTTCAGGCGATCGTTGTCGAGATCGATGCCCGCGGCGTAGCTCGTCGCCAGCCAGCCAGCCGAGATCCCGACGTCGATGATCGGCGCCCACAGGTAGCTGACGTCGATCGAGCCGCCGAGCAGCGGGTTCGCGCGGGCGCTGCGCCAGCCGTACGCCAGCGCGTCGTCGCCGAAGCGCGTGCCACCCTCGTCGAGGACGGTGACGCGCATCGCGCCGTGGACGCCAACCTGCAGCCGCGGCGGCAGCGCAGGCGGGCGCGGCGTCGGCGCGGTGATGCCAGGCGCGGCGGCCAGCTCGTCGGCCGCGGCGCCCGGCGCGAGCAGCGCGGCCACGAGGCCCACCACCACCGCCGCGGCGACGAGGCACACCTCTCGCGTCTTGGCGGGGGCCCCGACGGGGGCATGACCCCGGCGGGGGAGGGCTGGCGACAGCCCTCCCAAAAGTTCAGTAGCCATAGTCGCCTCCCGTGATCCGCAGCTGCAGGTTGTCGAGGTGGCACGGCAGGGTGTCGGCGATCAGCTCGAGGCCGGACAGGACGATCGCGCGCGTCGGATCGATCGGCGGCAGGTTGACGCGGTGGCGGGTGAAGCGACCGATCGCGCGATCGTCGAGCGTCATCTCGATCACGAACCGATCGACGCCGTCGGCGCGGACCTCGAGCGAGCCGGGCCCGACGCAGTCGGTCGACAGCTCGAGCCAGTTGCCGTCGTCGGGGTTCTGCGGCTGCGGCCCGGCGCCGTCGATCGCGCTGCGGTTGATCGCCAGCGCGTGGGTGGCGCGCGCGTGCGGCGCGAGCCACAGCGCGTGCTCGCCCGGGTGATAGGTCGTCACCCGACGAGCGTCACCGTCCAGCGTCCAGGCGCACAGATCGGCGCAGGCCTCGAAGTCGTCGCTCCACTGGATGAGGTCGGTGTCGGGCGGGAGGAAGCACGCGGCGGTGGTGGCGAGGGACAGCGCGGCGAGATGGAGCGAACGCATCGCGCCGGAGGATTGCAGGCGCCGCGCCACCGCAAGCCGGCGAGATCTGGCGGCACCGTCGACGATGTCGCGACATCGATGTCCGGAATCGCGAGGTGCGCCGCGAGTTGCCGCGGCGCCGCGGCCAGCCGATGCTCGCGGCATGTTCGACGATCCCGCCGTCACCGCCGAGCTCGAGGCGATCGCCGCGCTGCGCAGCGCGGGTGATCACGACGCGTCGCACCGCCGCGCGGTCGCGCTCGCCGATCAGCACCGCGACGCGGTGCGGGTCCAAGCGGTCGCGGCGTACGCGTGCGATCGGCTCGGCCGCGAGCAGGACGCGGTCGGCTACTACACCCGGGCCTGGGAGCTGGGCGGCCCGACCGACGAGCGCGCGGGCTTCCTGCTCGGCTACGGCTCGACCTTGCGCAACGTCGGTCGTCACGACGACGCGGTCGGCGTCCTCGGCCAGGCGGTGCTCGAGTATCCCGAGCACGCGGCGCTGCGCGCGTTCCTCGCGCTGGCGCTGCACTCGCTCGGCCACCACGCGCTGGCGCTGGCGACGATGCTCGAGGCCGGGCTCGCGGTCGCGCCGACCGCCTTCGATCCGTACCGCCGCGCCCTCGACGAGTACCTGCGCGAGCTGCACGCGGCGGCGCTGCCGGGCTGACCAACGCGAAACCCACTTGAGTTAGCCCGTCTCGTGGACCAACTCAAGTGGGCTTCGCGTTAGCGGGCGAGCCAGGTCAGGAGGCGAGCGCCGCGATCGTCGGGGATCTCGACGCCGAGCTCGCCGTTGGGATCGCCGTGCCAGTCGGAGCCGCCGGTCGCGGTGAGCGCGAGCTGGTCGGCGACGCGCAGCCACCGCGCGCGCTCGCCGGGATCGTAGCGGCCGTAGAACGCCTCGACGCCGTCGAGGCCATCGGCGCGGTAGCGCTTGAGGTACTTGGTCGCGCGATCGCCGTGCTGGTGCGGATGCGCGAGCGACGCCTTGGCGCCGACCGCGCGCACCACCGCGAGGCCGTCGGCGATCGACAGCCGCGCCAGCGGGACGTCGGCGGGGCCGCCGTCGTGGAGCCAGCGCGAGAACGCCTCGTCGCGAGACCCGACCGCGCCCTGAGCGACCAGCGCCGCGGCGACGTCGGGACGGCCGACCACGCGGCCGTCGGCGCGCGCCAGGATCGGCTCGACGTCGAGGACGACGCCCTGATGGAACAGCCGCGCCGCGATCGCGCGCAGCCGTTCGCGCCGCGCCGCGCCCTGCTCGACCAGGAGCGACTCGAGCTGGACCCAGCGGGCGTCGACCGCGGCGTCGTACACCAGGACGTGGACCGCGCGGCGATCCTCGACGCACGTCAACTCGCACGCGCGGATCGCCGCCGGGACCGACTGCGCCAGCTCGGCGTGGCCGGCGCAGGTGTCGTGATCGGTCAGCGCCATCGCGGCCGGCGCCCGCCGCACCGCCCGCGCCGCCACCTCGGAGACCGGCGCCGAGCCGTCGGACCACGTCGAGTGGCAGTGCAGCTCGATGAGCATTGCGAAGGCTAGCACGGTGCTCGCTTCCTCTTGGCAGATCGCTATGCTGCGCCGATGGACGATGCGCCTGCTCCTGCGTCGCTGGTCGCGCTGCGCGATCGCCGCGATCACGTGATCGCGGTGCTGTCCGATCAGTTCAGCCGCGACGCGATCGGGATGGACGAGCTCGATCATCGCCTCGAGCTGGCGCAGCGCGCCGACAGCGTCGCGGCGCTCGACGCGCTGATCGCCGATCTGGAGGTCACGGCGCCGCCGCCGACCGCGCTGGCGCCGCGGGCCGCGATCACCGAGACCGCGCTCGCCAGCCGCCCCGAGCGTCGAACCCTCGCCGCGATCTTCGGCTCGGTCGAGAAGGGCGGGACCTGGACGCCCGCGGCGCAGCTGACCGCGGTGTCGGTGTTCGGCTCGACCGAGCTCGACTTTCGCGAGGCGACGCTGGCGCCGGGCGTGACCGAGCTGCGCATCCGCTGCGTGTTTGGATCGGTCGAGCTGATCGTGCCGCCGTGGCTCGCGGTCGAGAGCGACGCCACCGCGATCTTCGGCAACTTCGAGGAGCTGCACCGCGCGCCGACGACGCCCGATCCGGATCGCCCGGTGCTGCGCATCACCGGCGTGACGGTGTTCGGCTCGGTCGAGGTCGAGACCCGCCTGCCAGGCGAGAGCCGCCGCGACGCCAAGCGACGCGCCAAGCGCGACGGCCAGGCGCTGCAGGGCGCGGACCGCGCGGCGCTGCCGTCGGCGCGGGCGCGGGCGCGGCTCAAGTCCGGCGACTGATCAGTTCACGATCGCGAGCGAGCAGCCGGGCACGATCCCGTAGGCGCCGCTCGGCATCTCGGCGCTGCCCTCGGGCGACAGCGGGTACCACCAGGCGCCGCCGTCGAACCACGCCGGATCGCCGTCGACCTCGATCCAGGACCGGATCGTCGACGCGGTCACCCGCTCGTCGCGCAGGTAGCGCGCGAGCGACGTCGGGCTGGGGTCGGCGCGCCAGGTCGCCATGCACGCGGCGAGGGCGTCGTACTCCGCCGCGGTCGGCTGTCGCTTCGGCGGCGGCGGCGGCGGATCGACCGGGTGCTCCTCGCACACCAGCTGCTCGGGACCGACCGGCGGCGGCAGCGGTGAGCGGGCGCGGCCCGCGACCCCGGCGGCGATCACGGCGGCGACGACGACGGCGAGGACGACGATCCGCGACCGCGCCGGGCGCGGCGCGGCCACATAGGTCTGGCTCATGCCACGTCTGTCATCGACCGCGCGATCGGTGTCGCGCGACGCGCGATCAGTAGCGCAGCCAGCGGATCAGCTCGCGCACGCTCGGCCGCTTGCCGTACATCAGGATCCCGACGCGGTAGATCTTGGCCGCCACCCGCGCCGCGATCAGCGTCGACACCGCGAGGATCGCCAGCGACGCCAGCAAGCTCCCGGTCGACGCGCCGCCGAGCAGCCAGCGCATCGGCATCAGCACCGGCGACGAGAACGGGATGAGCGTCAGCACCTCGGCCGCGGTGCCGCGCGGGTTGCTCGACACCAGCTGCACGCACACGACCGGGATGACCAGCAGCATCGCGATCGGCGCCTGGACCTGCTGCGCCTCCTGCTCCGACGACACCATCGCGCCGACCGCGGCGTAGATCGACGCGTAGAAGAAGTAGCCGAAGAGGAAGTAGAGCAGCACCACCGCGATGTCGAGCGCGGCGAGCGGCGGCACGTTCCAGTTGCCGGCCTCGACGCCGAACACGCCGAGGATCGAGCCGCGGAACGTCATCGTGATCACCGCCATCGCGGTCCACAGCGAGATCTGCAGCAGGCCGACCGCGCCGACGCCGAGGATCTTGCCGCCCATGAGCGCGCGCGGCTTGGCGGCGGCGATCATGATCTCGACGACGCGGTTGGTCTTCTCCTGCACGACGCTGCGCAGCACGTTGACCGCGTACAGCACGATCGCGATGTAGAGGACGAACATCACCGCGTAGCCGACGATCATCGCGGCGAAGCCGGAGCCGCCGTCGGTCTCGCCGTTGCTGATCTGCGGTCGGAAGTCGACCGGCGCGATCACCGCGGCGAGCTGCTCGGGCGGCAGGCCGGCCGCGGTCGCGCGCAGCGACTGCGCGGTCTGGGTGACGACCTGATACAGGAGCCGCATCGCCCGATCGTTCGTCGCGTTGGCGCCGAGGTAGGTCACGACGCCGCCGTCGGGCGCCTCGGCCGGGATCGTCAGGAAGCCGTCGATGCGATCGTCGCGGATGCCGCGCAACAGCTCGGCCTCGGCGGTGTCGCTCGGGACCAGCTCGGCCTTCCACGCGAGCGCGGTGAGCGCGGCGACCAGCGGCGGGCCGACCTTGCCGCTGTGATCGACGATCTGGACGCGCGCCGAGCTGTCGACCGTGCGCGCCAGCACCGCGGGCACGACGATGCTGGCGATCATCAAGATCGGCCCGAGGATCGTGACGATCACGAACCACGGCGTGCGGACGCGCTCGATGAACTCGCGCCGCGCGATCACCAGCCAGTCGGGCATCCCGGCCCGTCGCCGCGGCGCGATCATGCCGCGGTGTCCTCGCTGCGCAGCGCGATCTGGGCCTCGACCCGGCCGACTCGCTCGACGAAGATCTGGTGCAGGCTCGGCGTCACGACCTCGAAGCGGTGGAGCGCGGCGGCGGCCGCGAGCAGCGCCGCGAGCAGCGCCTGGGCCTCGACGCCGGCCGCGAGCTCGACCTCGAGCGCCAGCGGATCGACGACGTCGTCGCCAGGCTCGGCGGCGCGCACGGTGGCGAGGCTGCGATCGGCGAGGACGCGATCGGCGCGATCGCGATCGGCGGCGGACGCGAACCCGAGGGCGACCCGGCCGGCCGCGGCGGCGGCGCGCTTCAGCTCCGACAGCCGGCCCTCGAGCACCTTCTTGCCGCGGGCGATGATGCAGATGTGCTCGCAGATCTTCTCGGCCTGCTCCATGCCGTGCGTCGAGAACAAGACGGTGCGGCCGGCCGCCTTCTGCTCGCGCACGACGTCGCGCAGGACGTCGGCGTTGATCGGATCGAGGCCGCTCCACGGCTCGTCGAGGATCACCAGCTCGGGATCGTGGATCAGCGCAGCGGCGAACTGCACCTTCTGCTGCATGCCCTTCGACAGATCCTGCACCCGGTTCTTGTGCCACTGCGCCAGGCCGAGCCGCTCGAGCCACGCCGCGCCGCGGCGCTTGGCCTCGCGTCCGGTCAGGCCGCGCAGCTCGCCCATGAACGCGAGCATCTCGAGCACCCGCATCTTGGGATACAGGCCGCGCTCCTCGGGGAGGAAGCCGACGTGCGGCGCCGCGGCGCCGCCGGGCGCCAGGCCGCCGAGCAGCTCGATCGAGCCGCGGTCGGGCGCGATGATGTCGTTCATCATGCGCAAGGTCGTCGACTTGCCGGCGCCGTTGGGCCCGAGCACGCCGTAGACCACGCCGTGCGGCACGTCGAACGACAGGTCGTCGACCGCGACGTGGTTGCCAAACCGCTTGCTGACGTTGGTGACCCGGACCGCGAGCTCCGACCCGGTCACGACGGCGCGACCATCGGTGACTCGCCGCCCGCGAGCAGCTCGAGCACCGCCATGCGCACCGCGACGCCCCAGGTCACCTGCTCGAGGATCACGGCGCGGCCGCTGTCGGCGACGTCGGGCGCCAGCTCGACGCCGCGGTTGATCGGCCCCGGGTGCATCACGATCGCGTCGGGCTTGGCGTACGCGAGCGTGCGCGCCGACAGCCCGTAGGTGCGCGAGAACTCGCGCGGGTTGGCGAACCGCGGCGCCTCGCCGCCGGTGCGCTCGTGCTGCACCCGCAGCATCATCACCACGTCGGCGCCGTCGAGGGCGTCCTCGAGCCGCGTCGTCACCCGGCTGCGATCGCGGGTGACGTCGCCGCCGAGCTCGGTGAGGCCGGGCGGGATCAAGGTCCACGGCGCGCACAGCCGGACCCGGGCGCCGAGCTTGGTGAGGCACAGCAGGTTCGAGCGCGCGACCCGCGAGTGCGCGAGGTCGCCGACGATCGCGACCTCGAGGCCGTCGATCGCGCCCTTGTGGCGTCGCATCGTCGCGGCGTCGAGCAAGGCCTGGGTCGGGTGCTCGTGCTGACCGTCGCCCGCGTTCACCACCGCGCATCGCAGCGCGCGCGCGAGCAGGTGCGGGGCGCCGCCCATCGGGTGGCGGACCACGACGACGTCGGGCGCCATCGCGTCGAGGTTCTTGGCGGTGTCGAGCAGGGTCTCGCCCTTGGCGGCCGAGCTCGACGACGGCGCGATGTTCACCGCGTCGGCGCCGAGCCGCTTGGCCGCGATCTCGAACGACGTCCGGGTCCGCGTCGAGTTCTCGAAGAACAGGTTGATGACGGTCTTGCCGCGCAGCGTCGTGGTCTTCTTGACCGGCTCGGCCGCGGTGGCCTGATAGCGATCGGCGAGATCGAGCACGACGCCGATGTCGGCGGCCTCGAGGTTGGCGATGCCGACCAGGTGCCGATGCGGGAATCCCGGACGCTGACCAGACGTGGGGTGCCGCGAGACCACCTCCACCGCTTAGCGCGCGGGCCCGGAGCCGGTCAAGCCGAGCGTGGTGTATCGTAGGGAATCATGGCCCAGGGCGATCGCTCCGGTTCGATGATCGAGGGTCGGTACCGGCTCGAGAAGCTGATCGGACGCGGCGCGATGGCCGACGTCTACCGGGCCCGCGACGACGAGGCCGGGGTCACGGTCGCGGTGAAGATCCTCCGCGATCAGGTCGCCCGCGATCTCGAGGCGGTGGCGCGGTTCCAGCGCGAGGCCGAGGTCCAGGCCCGCATCAGCCACAAGAACGTCGCGGCGCTGTACGGCAGCGGCGTCACCGACGACGCCGAGCCCTACATCGTGGTCGAGCTGTTGCGCGGCCACTCGCTGCGCGCGGTGCTCAAGCAGGGCGGCGCGGTCGCGCCGTCGCGCGCGATGTCGTACGCGTGGCAGGCCCTGCAAGGGCTGGCGGCGGTCCACGCCCAGGGCGTGCTGCACCGCGATCTCAAGCCCGCCAACCTGATGCTCGAGCCGTCGCCGGGTCCGGTCGAGCGGGTGATCCTGATCGACTTCGGCTTCGCCGCGTTCGAGGGCGGCGCCAAGCTGACCGCGCGCGGCCACGTCGTCGGCAGCCTGACCTACCTCGCGCCCGAGCGGCTGCGCGGCCGACCCGCCGATCCGCGCAGCGATCTGTACGCGATCGGCGTGATCCTGTTCGAGCTGATCGCCGGGCGCGCGCCGTTCGTCGGCGTCGACGACTTCGAGCTGATCAGCGCTCACCTCCACGACGATCCGCCGCCGCTCGACGCGGTGGCGCCCAACCCGCCGCCGCAGTCGGTGTGTCGCTTCGTCGCCCAGGCCCTGGCGAAGGAGCCCGGCGACCGCTTCGCGACCGCGCAGGCGATGGCGTCGGCGCTCGAGCAGGCCGCGCGCGACGTCCCCGGCTGATCGCTACTGGAAGACGATCGGCAGGAGCGCGACGGCCTGGATGCGCTCGCGCTGGAAGCGCGCGATCTGGATCAGCGTGCGGCGCGCGACCGCGGCGACCGCGGGCGACAGCGTGGCGGCGACGTCGACCAGGGCCGCGGTGGCGAAGCCGTCGCGCGATCCGCCGAGCCCGAGCGGCGACGTGACCTCGCCGAAGCTGCCGATCATGTCGCGCAGCGTGATCGTCGGCGGATAGACCTCGAGCGGGGTGGCGGCGTCGACCTTGCCGAGCGTGCGGGCCTCGGCGACCGCGGCGTCGAGGCCACCGAGGGCGTCGACCAGGCCGTTGGCGAGCGCCTGCTGGCCGGTCCAGACGTGGCCCTGCGCGATCGGCTCGATCTCGGCCAGCGACTTGCCGCGGCCAGCGGCGACGCGGCCGACGAACACGTCGTAGATCGATCGCATCATCTCCTGCACGGTGGCGCGCTCGTCGGCGCTCCACGGGTCGAGGCTGGCGAACATGGTGGCGCGCTTGCCGCGGCCCATCGGAAACGTCGTGACGCCGAGCTTGCCGAGCGCGGCGGCCGGCGACAGCTTGCCGCCGACCACGCCGATCGATCCGGTGAGGGTGTCGGGCTGCGCGTAGATCTTGGTCGCGCCGCACGCGATGTAGTAACCGCCCGACGCGGCGACGTCGCTCATCGACACGATGACCGGCTTCCTGGCCTTGACCTCGGCGACCGCGTGCCAGATCAGCTCCGACGCCAGCGCGCTGCCGCCGCCCGAGTCGATCCGGAGGACGACCGCCTTCACGTGATCGTCGGCGGCGAGCACGCGCAGGGTCG
>JAYTAJ010000856.1:0-3271 GCA_043737575.1 Myxococcales bacterium
CAGAGCCGCTTCACCGGCCGCCGCAGCGTGCTCGACACCCTGGTCGCGCGCTTCGCCACCGCGATCGGCGAGCGCGCCCTCGGCTTCGTCGTGATCGTCGGAGATCCGGGCATGGGCAAGAGCCGCTTGCTGTCGGAGCTGGCGCGGGCGTGCCGCGACCAGGTCACCGACGTGCGGGTGCTGTCGGGCGCCGCCGAGGATGCGTCGGCGCCGTTCCACGCGATCGGCCGCCTGCTCAACCAGCGCTTCGGCGTCGCGCCCGGCACCTCGATCGGCGAGGCGCGCGAGCGCGTGATCGCCAGCGTCGCCGGCATCTTGCCGCCGGCCCGCGTCACCGAGGTCGCGCACCTGCTCGCGCACCTGATGCGGGTGCCGTTCGACGACAGCCCGGTCGTCACGCCGCTGCTCGAGACGCCGCAGCAGCTCGAGAGCCGCACGTTCCTGGCGCTGCGCCGCTTCCTCGCCGCCGACGCCGATCGCCGCCCGCTGGTGTTGTGCCTCGAGAACCTCGAGCTGTGCGGCGTCGAGACCATCAACCTGGTCAACTACCTCGCGGCCGGGCTGCGGACCTCGCCGGTGATGATCGTCGTCACCGCGCAGGCGTCGCTCTACACGCTGCACCCCGGCTTCGGCGGCGGCGACGTCACGCCCGAGCGCATCGAGCTGGGCGCGCTGTCGGTCGGCGACACCGACGCGCTGTTGCGCGAGCTCTTGCGTCCGCTCGGCACCGTGCCCGATCGCCTGCTCGCCCACGCCCGGTCGCTCGGCGGCTCGCCGCGCGCGCTGCAGGAGCTGGTGCGGCTGCTGCTCGAGAGCGACTGCATCGTCCGCGGCCCCGGCGGCGCGTGGCGGCTCGACGCGATCCGCCTCGCCGAGACCGAGCTGCCGCGCACCTACGATCAGCTGGTGCTGGCGCGGCTCGCGGTGATGGATCCGGTCAACCGCCGCGTCCTCGAGATGGCGGCGACGGTCGGCGAGGTGTGCTGGATGGACGCGGTGCTCGCGCTCGAGCGCGGCAGCGATCTGCAGATCGACGATCCCGACGGGCCGACCCTCGCGCAGATCGCGTCGTCGGGCGATCACTCGCGCACCACCGTCGCCGCCGCGCTCACCACGCTGGTCGAGTACGAGTGGCTGGTCGAGGTCGATCCGGCGACGATGGCGGGCGAGCGCGAGCTGCGCTTCGCGTACCCGATCCTCCACGCGCTGGTCGATCGCGACGTCGACGAGCCGCGCCGCCGTCTGTACCACCGCCTCGCCGCCCAGTGGCTCGAGCTGCGCCCCGAGGGTCGCGGTCCCGAGGCCCAGGAGCACGTCGCGCGTCACCTCGAGCTGGCGGGTGAGCTGCGCGAGGCCGCGGGTCGCTACCGCCGCGCCGCCGAGGCCGCGCGAGCGTCGTACGACAACACCCGCGCGATCCGGCTCTACGATCGCGCGCTGCTCTGCGTCGGCGACAGCGATCACGCGGCGCGCATCCACCTGTGGCACGACCTCGGCTCGGTCTACGAGCACATCGGCGACTTCGAGGCGGCGCTCGGCGCCTTCGAGCGCATGCTGCGGCTGTCGTGGGTCGGCGCGTCGAAGGCGAAGGCCGCGGTCGCGTTCAACAAGATGGGTCGGGTGTGGCGCCGCAAGGGCGACCTCAAGCTCGGCCTCGAGTACCTCGAGCGCGGCGCCGAGCTGTTCCGCGCCGCCGGCGACACCCGCGGCATCGCCGGATCGATGGACGACGTCGGCAAGGTGCTGCACCTGCTCGGCCGGTTCGACGAGGCCCACGTCAAGATCACCGAGGCGCTGCAGCGCCGCGGCAAGGGCGGCGACAAGCGCTCGATCGCGGCGTCGCTGTCGAACCTCGGCCTGGTCCAGCAGTCGCGCGGCGATCACGAGGCCGCGTTCAACTGCCACCGCGAGGCGCTCGAGCTGCGCCGCATCGCCGGCGATCGCTGGGGCGCGGTGGTGTCGATGAACAACCTCGCGGTGCTGCACTCCGAGCTCGGCGACTACGTCGAGGCCCGCAGCGGGTGGACCGCGGCGCTCGCCGAGGCCGAGGAGATCGGGTCCCTGCCCGGCTCGGCGATGGTGCTGACCAACCTCGGCGAGCTGGCCCTCGAGGAGGGCAAGCTCGAGGAGGCGCGGCGTCGGCTCGAGGACGCCCTCGGGATCGTCGAGGACATCGAGGATCGCCAGCTCGAGGCCGAGTGCTGCCGCAACCTGGCGCTGCTCGAGAGCCAGCTCGGCGCGGTGTCGCTGGCCCGCACCCTCGCCGAGCGCGCGCTCCACGTCGCGACCGTCGCCGGCATCAAGGAGCTGGAGGGCCAGGCCCTGCTCACCATCGGCCAGGTGCTGTCGACCAGCCTGTACGACGCCGAGAGCACCGACGAGCAGGGCGACGGCGAGGCGCCCGCCGAGGACTACTTCCGCCGCGGCCTCGCGGTCTTGCGCGGCATCGGCCGCGACTCCGCCACCGCCCGCGCCCTCGAGCAGTACGGCACCTACAAGATCGAGAACGGCCAGCCCGACGCCGGCAAGGACCTGCTGCGCGAGGCCCTCGCGATCTACGCCCGCCTCGGCATGCGCCGCGGCGAGCGCGTCCAAGAACGTTTGCTGAATGTCTGACGCGCGCTGGACGATCTGCGCAGCTCACGCTGAACGATCTGCCGACCACGCTCCGCTGAACCCGCGGCCCTCTGCGCAGGATCCCCGCGTCACGTGACCCCGCCCGATCGTCCGCGGTCATCTCGCACCACGCACCGGGTGCAGAGAAAACTCTAGTCGGCTCGGTACGTGAATCTCAATTCGTAATCACAAAGATGAAACACATCGCCCTCGTCGATGCGCTTGTTGTCGATGCGCATGCCCTTGTAGTCGATGCCGTTGGTCGACCCGAGATCCTTGATGTAGAAGGTCCCGTTGCGACGGATCACCGCGGCGTGCTTGCGCGAGATGTTGCCGTCCTTGATCGCGAGGTCGCTGGTCTTGCTGCCGCGGCCGATGATGAACTGGTCCTTCGCGACCGGGTAGCGCTGGCCGTTGAACGTCAGGAACAAGGTCGAGCCGGCCGGGGTCGCGGCGGGCACCATCGCGGGTGCGGCCGCGGCGGGCGGCGCGGCCTGGCCGTAGCCACCGGGCCCCGCGAAGTTCGACGTCGGACCGGGGCGCGCGCCCATGCTGGCACCAGCGCCCGCCATGCCCGGACCGGCGTGGCCCGCGGGGGTCGGCGGCGCGGGGCGACGCGCACCGACCGGCACCGTCGACGCTTGCGCGGTCGCGG
>JAYTAJ010000857.1:0-3270 GCA_043737575.1 Myxococcales bacterium
GAAGGAGACGTTCCAACGCGCCAGTTTGGCATCTCGGTGGAGGATGACGACTCGGATGGAAACGCGCTGGAGCTGGAGCACCGCGCCGACACCTCGGAAGGGAACTCGGGCGGACCTCTCTTCGGCCACTGGCCGAATGGGCCCTATGTGATCGGGGTCCATAGTGGCCAGTTGATCGGTGACAATACCTTCGGAACGTCGATGATCAACGTCGCAGCGGGCGGAGACGCGATGGTCGATCTGGTGCAATGGGCCAGAGCCACGTGGGTGTGACGTTCGCCCGCGCCGACTCGCGGATGCGATCTGGTGATCGAGCCCGCCGGCCCCACGCGACCCTCACGGGTCCGGGAGAGTCACCTGATCCGCCGCCCCGTAGCCGGATCCTCGACGCGGAACGGCAGCTCGCACCACGCGACCACCGCGTCGCGATCGCCGCCGTCCCAGACCGCGAACGCGTCGGCGAAGTTGAACGACGACAGCGGATGATCGGCGCGGCGGGCCTCGGCGGGGGTGCACAGGCCGGCCCGCACCGCCTCGCTGCGCCAGTCGAGATCGGGATCCCAGACCTGCAGCACGAAGCGGACGGCGTGGGTCGCGCTACGCGGCGGGTTCGCGGTCAGCGCCCATCGCATCAGCTGGTGCAGGTTCCACGGGTTGACCCCGGTGGCGCCGGCCAGCGACGGGAACGCCCCGGCCAGGCGCCGCATGCGCTCGCCGGAGCCGCTGCCCCAGCGCTGGTTGATCAGATCGGCGCGCAGCAGCCGCCGACGAACGTCGTCGTCACTCATCATGGTCGTCGCTCGCGGGATCGGGTGGGAGCCCGCTGTGCAGCGCGTCGCGCAGGTGCAGCGCGAGCACGGGCGGCGACAGCTGGCTCTTGGGAAGGAACGCGGTCGCGCCCGCCGCGACCAGCGCCGTGCCGAGATCGTCCTCGTGGCCCGACACGCACAAGATCGGCGTCGGGATGGCGGCGCTGCGGATGCGGGCGATGACGTCGAAGGCGGTCTCGCCGGGCAGGCGGTGATCGAGGACGATGCAGTCGTAGCGGTTGGTCGCGATGCGCGCGACCACCTCGTCGCCGTCGTCGAGCTCGTCGATGATCGCGCCGATACCGGCGGCGCCGAGGCAGCGGCGGAGGGCGACGCGATCGGTCTCGTCGTCGTCGATGACCAGGATCTTGGGCAGGGACTGCATGGGCCTGGTCGCGCTCCATTTCAAGGTCCGTGCCTCACGCAGCGCGGGCGGAAAATTCGCGAATCGTGAGGTCGGACTGCTGCGCGCCAGCGCGCGATCTGTGGCGCGTCGGCACAGGCCGCCGAGCAACGTGCGCTCGCGCTACGCCCAGCGACGGATCGCGGCGGCGATCGCGGCGGCCAGCGCGACCGGAGCCTCGAGGGTCGGGTCATGGCCGCTGCCCGCGATGATCGTCCGCGCCACAGCGAGCGCCTCCGCCACGCTGCGCAGCGTCGCGTCCTCGGCGCCGACGATCAGCTGGGCGCGGTCGGCGCGGGCGAGCAACGCGGGCGTGAGGTCGGGCATCGCGCCGAGGCCGAGCACGTCCATCGCGGCGGCGAGGCCAGCGGGATCGAGGCGCTCCCGGGCGGCGCGGCGCTCGGCGTGAAGCGCGGCCGGGGCCCGCGCCGCCGAGGCGAAGATCGGCTGGGCCTGCCAGGCGTCGAGGAACGCGGCGGTGCCGTCGCGTCGCAACCGCGCCGACCACGCGGCATCGGCGGCGCGGCGCTCGGCCCGCGCGGCCGGATCGGCGAGGCCGGGGTTGCCGCCGATCAGCACCGCGGCGACGACCGCGTCGCGAGCGAGCAGGCCGAGCGCGAGCCGCGCGCCGAGCGAGTAGCCGACCACGATCGCGTCGGACGGAACCCGGGTCGCGAGCGTATCGATCGTCGCGTCCCAGTCGGCGCCGACCGGGACCTCGGCCGCGTGTCCGGGCGCCGGACAGGCGATCACGACGATCGGATCGATCGCGGGCGCGAGCACCTCGATCACCGCGCGCCACGACCCGGGCGGGTGCGCGAAGCCGTGGATCAGCACCACCGCGGTCACGCCGCCATCTTCCGCGAGGACACTTGTCCCCACAAGGCGCGGAAACGCGATCAGCCACCGGCCTGCCGACCCCACTGCCAAGTAGGCATATCCTATCTGAATTACTGGACCGACCACCTGGCAAGACCCTTGCTTCGGTGGTCGGACCATGCGCCCTGTCCCGCTGGCCCCCTGGTTCGCCCTCGCTCTGGTCGCGTGTGCAGGAGAGCCTGCCGATCCGCCGCTGCCTACCGACGAGGCCGCCGCGATCGACGACTTCCTGCGGTCGCTGCCGTACCTCCCGACCTCGGCGCCGGGCGTCGAGGAGGGCGATCGCACCGCGCCCGGCCGCGAGGGCGACTACCAGTGCGTGCGGCAGAACCTGTCGGAGACGCGGCAGTTCGATCGCATCGTCGCCTACGCCGCCAACTCGGAGTCGCTGTGGCCGGGCGCGATCGTCGCGGGCGAGTCGGTGTACGCGGGGCTGTTCTCCCAGGTCGGCTTCGAGCGTCGGCCGCTGACGATCTCGGTCGGCCTCGAGAACCTGGTCGGCACCAAGTCGGCGGTGCTCGCCAACCCGACCCTGTCGAGCTACCGCGACGCGCTGACCACGATCCTCGACAGCGAGCTCGACGGCGCGACCCCCGCGAACATCTACTCCGAGATCGAGCAGGTCCACTCCGATCAGCAGCTGGCGCTCGCGCTCGGCGCCGAGGTGTCGTGGCTCGGTTCGGCTGGCCACATCAGCGCCTCGTTCGACTGGAGCCAGCAGCAGACCCGCAGCCGCTACCTCGTGAAGTACACGCAGGCCTACTACACCGTCGACCTCGACGCGCCAGCGCGGCCCAGCGACTTCTTCGCGGCGTCGGTCACCCTCGACGACGTCCAGGATCGGGTCGGCGCCGACAACCCGCCGCTCTACGTCGCCAGCATCACCTACGGTCGCATGGTGGTCTTCACCTTCGAGTCGGAGTACTCGGCCGAGGAGATGGAGGCCGCGCTCGACTTCGCGTACTCCGGCGGCGTCGACGTGTCGGGTGACGTGTCGGTGACCTACAAGGACATCATCTCGAAGTCGAAGATCACGGCGTACATCCTCGGCGGCTCGGGCGGCGAGGCGGCGCGCACCATCGACGACTACGCGGCGCTGATCGACTTCATCAAGTCGGGCGGCAACTACTCGAAGGACTCACCGGGCGCGCCGATCGCGTACAAGCTCAACTACGTGAA
>JAYTAJ010000858.1:0-3261 GCA_043737575.1 Myxococcales bacterium
CACCCGCCGATCTCGTCGCGGGCCGCGCCGCAGGTGACGCCGTCATGCGCCCGCGTGGGCGCCCGACTCCCGGGAGATCGTCAGTGATGACTGACTGACATGTTTCCTGAACGATTGGCATGCGCCGAGTGGGCTTGACGCCCCATGGACAGCCGCGCCCTGGGCAGGTCGACGGCTCGGGGCAAGCGAGTGAATGGGCGCGCCTGCCCACAGCGGCGTGACCTCCGGCGCCTCCGGTTGCTCGACGAGGAACTGCGGCGGCGGGGGAGGGCGCCGAGAGCTCACAGCGCCACACTCGGCCCGATTGTTTCCCTGATCTTGTTGACCTTCAGATTCAGAATGCGAGCAATCCGCGTTTCGCTACTGGCATTCTTATTTTTGGATCTGCAAATGATTCAAGATCACGAAAACGGCGGAGTCGGCGCTGCTCGCCGAACACCACGGCCGCGCCGCGCTGCCCGAAGCCTTTGGCGCGCCCGCGACGATCAGGGCGCGATCGCCGTCGCGGTGGCGGCCTCGCCCGCGACCCGCGCGATCAGGTCACCATCGCGACCGCGACGTCGAGCTCGCCCGTCATCGTCACCGCGTGCGCGGCGCACGGCATGTTCAGGCGCGTCTTCGCGATCACCGCCGGATCGAGCTCGGCGACGACCACGCCCTCGCCCTCGGGCAGCTCGGCGACGATCGTGCCCCATGGATCGACGATCATCGAGTGGCCGAACGACTCGCGCTTGTCGTTGTGGCGTCCGGCTTGCGCCGCGGCGACGACGTAGGCCTGGTTCTCGATCGCTCGCGTCCGCAGCAACAGGTGCCAGTGGGCGCGGCCGGTGTGGGCGGTGAACGCCGCGGGCACGAGCAGCACGTCGGCGCCGGCTTGCCACAGGCGGCGGTACAGCTCGGGGAAGCGGATGTCGTAGCAGATCGTCACCGCGAGCCCGAGGCCGTGGCTGCGGACCAGCAGCCCCGCGTCGCCGCGCGCGGTCGCGTCGGACTCGCGCAGCGTTGCCCCACCCGGGATGTCGACGTCGAACAGGTGGATCTTGCGGTAGCGCGCCGCCAGCTCGCCGCCGGGTCCGACCACGAGCGCCGTATTATAGGTGCGCGTGTGATCGCCCGCGACCCGCTCGGGTAGGCCGCCCGCGACGACGACCAGGCGATGGCTGGCGGCGACGGTCTGCAGCATCTCGACGATCGGGCCCGGGTGGGCTTCGTCGATCGCCTCGGAGATCGCGAGCTTGTCGCCCTCGCGGGTGCCGAGGAACGCGAAGCACTCGGGCAGCACCAGGATGCGGGCGCCGCGATCGGCAGCCTCGGCGGCGAGGCGGCGACAGGTCGCCAGGTTGCGCGCCAGATCGTCGGTGGAGCACATCTGGACCGCGGCGACGGTGACGGGACCGGAGGCCATGCGGGGTTCTTACCCTACCCATCGGCCTCTGTACTACCCCCTTGCCACGTCCGCCGTCCGGTGGTACGTCTCCGCCACTTCGCACTCGTGAGGTGGGCATCGGCCCGCCTTTTTTATTGCCCGTTTTTCTCAGCCTCGTGCTCTCAACCGCTCCGATCTCCATGTCGACCCCGCCGATCACGAACACCCGCAAGCGCGTCTGGTCGCTGGTCGAGCCGGTGTGTCGTCACGCTGGCTACGACCTCGTCGACGTCCGCTTCACCCTCGAGCAGGGCGGGTGGATCCTGCGCGTCTTCATCGACGTGCTGCCCGACGATGCGACCGCTGCGACCGACGACCTCAACGCCGTCGATCCCGACCGCGAGGGCGACGCGATCGATCTGGTCGATCTCAACGACTGCGAGCGCATGTCGCGCGAGCTGTCGGCGGTCCTCGACGTCGAGGATCCCATCCCGCAGGCCTACAGCCTCGAAGTCAGCTCGCCCGGTATCGACCGACCGCTGGTCACGCCCGAGCACTTTCGCCGCTTCGTCGGCGCCGAGATCAAGGCGACCCTCGAGCGCGGCGTCCCGACCCCGCGTGGTCCTTCGGGATCGCAGGGCAGCGACCGCAAGAACTTCCGCGGCATGCTCGAGGGCGTCGACGGCGATGGCGACACCGCCGTCGCGATCGTCACCGTCGACGGTCAGCCCTGGCGGCTGCCGATCGACGACATCGACGTCTGCCGCATCGTCCCCGACTGGGACGCCGTCATGAAGGGCCAGCGCGGCCAGGTCCGCGACGTGCCCCCTCCTTCTTCCGGCAAGCGCACCGCGCCGACCGGTAAATCGCAGCGCAACTAGCCTCGGAGAATCTCATGGACGCCAACCTCAGCATGGTCATCGACCAGGTCGGTCGCGACAAGAACATCGATCGGACGGTCCTCCTCCAGGCCCTCGAGCAGGCGATCTTGACCGCCGCGAAGCGCGCGTTCGGACTCAACCGCGAGATGGAGGCGAAGTACAACGCCGAGAACGGCTCGGTCGATCTGTTCCTCATCATCAACGTCGTCGAGGACGACGCGATCGAGGGCCGCGAGATCACCGTCGAGGACGCGCACAAGTACGGGCTCGAGGCCGAGCTCGGCGACGAGCTCCTGTTCCAGATCTTCTACCGGCCCGAGGACGCCGAGCGCGCCTCCGAGCAGGACGCCAAGTTCGGCGAGATCATCGACCTCAAGGCCGCGCACAAGAAGTTCGGCCGCATCGCCGCCCAGACCGCCAAGCAGGTCATCAGCCAGCGCGTGCGCGAGGCCGAGCGCGACAACGTCTACAACGAATACAAGGACCGCAAGGGCGAGATCGTGACGGGCATCGTCCGTCGCTTCGAGCGCGGCAACCTCGTCGTCGAGATCGGCAAGACCGAGGCCCTGCTGCCCATGCGCGAGCAGGTGCCGCGGGAGTCGTTCCGCGTCGGCGACACCATGCGCGCCCTGCTGCTCGACATCGACCGCATGGCCCGCGGCCCCCAGCTCATCCTCTCGCGCGGCCACAAGGGCTTCCTCGAGAAGCTGTTCGAGCAGGAGGTCCCCGAGATCTTCGAGAAGATCGTCCGCATCGAGTCGTCGGCGCGCGAGCCCGGCGCGCGCAGCAAGATCGCGGTCAGCTCGCGCGACCGCGACGTCGATCCGGTCGGCGCCTGCGTCGGCATGAAGGGCTCGCGGGTCCAGTCCGTGGTCCAGGAGCTGCGCGGCGAGAAGATCGACATCGTGCCGTGGGACGAGGATCCGGCGCGCTTCGTGTGCAATGCGATCGCGCCCGCGGAAGTGTCGCGCGTGATCATCGACGCCGAAGGTCACCGCATGGAGCTCATCGTCC
>JAYTAJ010000859.1:0-7430 GCA_043737575.1 Myxococcales bacterium
GCGCGAACACCTCGTGCGGAGACGGCATCGGCATCGCATGCGTCAGCTCGACCAGCCGGTTGGCGAGCTGGTTCCAGCTCTCGGCATCCGCGGTCGTCACCGTCGTTACGTAGCTGCGCGCCAGGGCCGCGGCCGGATCGCGGAGCGCGTCCAGACGATCCACGACCTCGAGCTGTGAGCCGACGCCGGCGTCACCGCGCGCGAACAGCAGCTCCCAGAGGATCCGCCGATCACCGGGCGCGAGCGCGGCGGCGCGCTCGGCCCACGCGTACTTCTCGTCGACGTCGACGGTGGAGACCCAGGTCGCGAGCTGGTGCAGAGTCAGCGCGAGGTAGGGATCGGGCTCGACCAGCTCGACCATCCGTCGCAGCGCCGGGAAGCGCACGTGCTCGGGCTCGAAGCGATCCGGCTCCTCGACGAACGCGCGGAGCTCGGTCGGATTGGCGGTGGCAGCGAGCGCGCGGTGAAACGCCTGCGCCGCCGGATCGCCGTCGACTCGCCACGCCAGATCCGGATCGGCGGCGAGGCGCGCGGTGAGATCGAGCGCGTGGGCGAGCAGCGGATGGGTCGTGGTGGTCATAGGGCCCAATAGTCGGAGATGACGATGCGGCCCGGCGTCGGCTGGACGAACGTGACCTCGATCTGCACGCCGTTCACGGTGGTCGTGACGCGGCTCGGCGGCGACCCGGTCGACGGCCGATTGCCAGCGCCGACCCACTGCTCGACCGCGTTGACCGCGCCGGTCTCGACCTGATCGCGCGTCCCGGCGCGCGACGGGTTCGAGTTGGGCCCGGTGCGATGCTCGCGATAGCCGTGACCGCTGTTGATCCGGTACCCGCGGCCGCCGACGGTGGTCTCGCGGATCAGGTTCGTGCCGGTGCCGCTCGCGGTCCGGAACGTCGGCGCGGTCGGCGTCGCCGGTTGCGGGCGTGGCTGCGGCTGCGGCTGCGGCTGTGGCTGTGGCTGTGGCTGCGGCTGCGGCTGCGGCTGCGGCTGTGGCTGCGGCTGCGGCTGCGGCTGCGGCTGCGGCTGCGGTTGCGGTTGCGGCTGTGGTTGCGGCTGTGGCCGCGGCGGCGCTCGGCGCGACGGCGTGTTGTCGCAGCACGACTTCCCGGATCCGCCGGGCCGGCGCCCCGACCCACCCCGCGGTCCGCCCCGCGGCTGCTGTCGGATCGGTGGCCGGACGCCGTTGCGTCCCAACGCGCGCTCCGCCGCGCGCTCGCGCGCCACGATCCCGCCGGGCGCGCGCCCCGCGATCGCGTCGAGCGCCAGTCGCTCCGCCTCCGACTCGAGCGCGCCTTCGCTGCTCGCTCCGCCCGCGCCCTGCTGCAGCGTGTGCACCAGCTCGTGGGCCAGCAGCTGATCGCCGTCGCTCGTCCCCGGCTGATATCGCCCCGCCGCGAACGCGATCGCGCTGCCCACCGTGAACGCATCCGTCCCCAGCGCACCCGCCAGCTCGCCCGCCGACGTCTCGGTGTGCACCCTCGCGTGCGACAGATCGCGTCCGAACCGCCCCTCCATCGCTCCGCGCACGCCGCCTTCGAGCGGCCGGCCGCCGCTCGCCAGCGCCTGCCCCAGCGCGCCGCTATCGACCGCGCCCGCGCCGCCCCGTCCCTGCACCGCCGTGTCACCCGCCGCCGGGATCAGCGACGCCGGGATCTCCGTCGGCACCCCCACGATCCAGCCCGTCGTCTGCCAGATCCGCACCGACGCCAGCACCCGATCACTCACCGCGCCGATCATCCCCGCGGCATCCGTCGCGCCTTCGCCCGCGTAGTGCCGCACCGCGTCCTCCAGATCCGCCGCGTCGCGCTGCTCCACCTCCGCCACCCAGCTGGCCACCCCACTCGGCGCGCTTCCGTCGCCGATCTCCGCGCGCACGACGCGCTCCAGCTCGCTGCGCAGCGCCGCCACGAACGCGCTCCGCCGCATCTGCCCCGGCTCTGCCTCCGCGCCGTCGTCGACGAGCACCCGCGGCCGCGCCGCCACCGTCGGCGTCGCTGCCATCCGCTGGATCCGCACCCCGCCCTGCGCCTGCTGCGCCACGTGCGCCAGCTCGTGCGCCAGCACCCGTTCGTCTCCCGCCGCCGCCGCATCCGCGAAGCCGATCGTCGCCCCGACCGTGAACGCGCGCGCGCCCAGCGCCGCCGCCGCCGTCGCCGCTGCCGCGTCGCGATGCACCCGCACGCCGCTCAGGTCCGCGCCCAGCGTCGCACCGAACCGCGCCTGCGCGCCCGCCGACAGCGCCTCGCCGCCGCCCAGCGATCCCGTCACCGCCGCCGCCGCGTCGTCCTCGCGCGGCACCGCTGCCGAGCTCCCCGCCTCGCCGCGCTCCCCCGCCAGCGCCTGCGCCGCGGCGCGATCCGCCGCCGCCTCCGCCCCGCCCCGCGGGCTCCGCCACGACGCCGTCCCCGGCATCCGTGCTGGCTCCGCGCCGCGCGCCGCCGTCCCCGTCCCGCGTCGCACCGGTGTCTTCACCGTCCCGATCCTTCCTCGTCCCAAGACTGACCGTCACGCGCGGCTCGGTCAACAGATCGATTGACGAAACGCGATCCAGGTGAGATCGAGTGTCGGGCTCGCCGTGGACCTCGACCCATCCGGAGTGATCGCCGCCCGCCCGGTTCCGCCGGAGTCGGACATCGACACCTGTTGTCGCCGATTCGACCGCTTCGCGTCGGGCGCATCATTGCCACTTATTGACGTACCGGCATACACGCTCTTCGCGATCACCGGATTCGCGGTCGGGTTCGCGGCCGCGCTCGGACTGACGCTCTACACCGCCGCGCCGCTCGCCACCCTCGTCCTCGCCACCGCCGCCGCGGCCCAGAGCTTCGCGCTGGTGACGGCGGCGCGGGCGTGGCGCGCCGACCGCGGCCACGTCTTCCTGGAGAACCTGCTCGTCGCCCTCGCCGCCGCCGCCGCGGTGCCGTGGCTCCTCGACGAGCCGATCGGCCCGCTGCTCGACGTCGTGATGATCGGCCTCGGCGCGCTGTCGGCGTTCGGCCGGCTCGGCTGCCTCGCGACCGGCTGCTGCCACGGTCGCCCCGCGGCGTGGGGCGTGCGGTACGGCCCCGCGTCGGTGGTGCCGCCGTCGCTCGTCGGCGTCCGGCTGTTCCCGATCCAGCTCGTCGACGCCGGCTGGTGCGCCGCGATCACCGCGGTCGCGATCGCGCTCGTCGTTGCCGGCGCGCCGCCGCTCACCGCGACGTGGTGGTGGCTGCTCGCCTACGGCACGCTGCGGTTCGTGCTCGAGCTGGCCCGCGGCGACGAGTCGCGCCGCCGGCTCGGGCCGCTGTCGGAGTCGCAGTGGATCGCGATCGCCCTCCTGGTCGCCTGCATCCTCCACCGCGAGCCCGACTGGCGCGCGCCGCGCGTGATCGCGCTGGCCGCGCTGCCGATCGTCGTGCTGGTCACCGCGCTGCTCGCGCGCGGCTGGCTCCCCGCGCCCGCGCTCGCGCGCCGCGAGGCCGCGGCGTGGCGCGCGCTGCTCGAGCGCCTCGACTCGGACGCCGCCGCCGGCCGCGGCGTGATCGCCGCCGACGCGCCCTGGTCCGGCGTGACGGTGACGGCACAGTGGCTGCCAGTCGCCGACGGCACGCTGCGCTGCCTCGCCCTCGCCGGGCCCGAGCTCGACGACGATCGGGCCACCGCCTTCGCCGGCTGGGTGCTAGGCGCCGCGCCCGCCCACGTCGTGATCCGCGCCGCCTGGCCCGCCGACGATCGCTTCGAGCTGTGGCTCCTCGTCGCCGACGACGGCGTCCCTGGGATCGAGTCGACCGACACCGACTGGGAGGCGTGGATCCGCGCCCACGCGTTCGCGCGGGCTGCTCGCCGACTGGCTCTCCCGTGGGCGTCACGCACGCTCGGCGCGTGACGTCACAGCTTCGGGACGACGACCTTCTTCTTGGCGCGTGGCTTCTTCACCTTGGGCGGCGCGGCGAGCGCGGCGGCCTCGGCCTTGTGCTGCGTGCCGATCCTCCGGATCGCGCGCAGCCGCATGGTCTTGTCGAGCCGCGGCGCGAAGTCCGACGACTGCACCGGCGCCTGGACGATGCCGTTGCGGGCCTGCTCGTCCTCGCGCAGGAGCAGCGCCCGCAGCTTGTCGGGCGACGACATCGCCCGCAGCTTCGCGATGGTCTGCGGGTTGCGCAGCGCGCGCGCCAGCCGCCCGAGGATCGGCAGGTGCAGCTTGTCGTACTTCAGGCCCATCAAGAAGAACAGGAACGTGTTGCGGCCGTCGGGGGCGCCGAACTGGATGCCCTCCCACGATCGCCCGCACACCAGGAACGGCCGGACGATCTTGCCCTTGTCCTTGGCGCGGGTGTGCAGGAACGCGACGCCGCCCTCCATCGCCGTCGACGACAGCGACTCGCGCTCGACGACATGACCGACGAACCACGGCTTGTCGGTGAGCCAGCCGTTGCCGTAGGCGCGCGCCGCGAGCTCCTCGATCACGGTGACCGGATTCTTGGCCTTCAGATCGATGATGATCGCGGTGTCGGGCAGCAGATCCTCGAGCGGCAGCTTCATGCCGTCGGGGACGTCGGTGAAGCTCTCCTCCTCGCCGAGCAGCTCGCGCTCCAGCCACAGGTCGACGTCGCGCTTGCGAAACTGCCAGCTCCGTTCGCCGCCCACCGAGGGCAGCTTGCCGGACGTCACCAGCTTGTAGACGGTCTTCTCGTCGAGGTGCAGGTACGCCGCCAGCTCGGGCAACGTGAGGAGCGTCTCGTCGACCTCGCGGGCGGGTGACGGTTTCGGGCTGGCAGCGGCCTCGCGCGCGGCGGGCTTCTTGGTCATCGAGGTCGCGACTCTACCACTGGCCGCACAAAGTCGCGGCGCCGCGCCCCCCCGTCTACAATATGTCGTGGCTGCCCCCCTCCCGCGCTGGTCGTTGCGCCGCGCTCGCTTGCTGGTCGGCTCGAAGCTCGCGCTGGTGTTCGGCCTGGTGATCTTCGTCGGGCTGGCCTGGGTGATCGAGCAGGCGATCGGGCTGTCGGGGCCGATCAAGCTGTCGCCGCCGCTCGCGATCGTCGTCGCCGGCATCCCCGCCAGCCTGTGGCTCGCGTTCTTCTACCTGCAGGATCGCCACGAGCCCGAGCCGATGCACTTCGTCGCCGGGGTGTTCCTCCTCGGCGGACTGGTCGCGGCGCCGCTGTCGGACTTCATGATCTCGCAGTTCGCGCCGCCGATCGCGATCGGCCAGCCCAGCCTGCGGCCGTTCGCGCTCGATCGCATGATCCACGCGACGCTGGTGGTCGGCCTCGCCCAGGAGCTGTGCAAGTACGCCGCGGTCCGCTACACGATCTACACGTCGCCCGAGTTCGACGAGCCGATGGACGGCGTCGTCTACATGATGTCGGTCGGCACCGGCTTCGCGGTGTGGAGCAACTACCACCGCCTCCAGGGCTTCGACGGCACGATCTATCTGTCGACCGGCGCGGCGCAGTGCGTGGTGACGACCTTGGCGCACGCGTCGTTCGCGGGCTGGCTCGGCTACGTGCTCGGCCGCGCCAAGTTCACCCGCCGCGGCCCGGTGTCGCGCGGCGCGCTGCTGTTCGTCGGCCTCATCGCCGCCGCGGTGCTGAACGGACAGTTCAGCCTCGTCGACACCTGGGTCACGACCCAGGGGCTGGTGAGCCATCCGTGGAAGAGCCTCGGCTACGCGGCGGCGCTCGCGGTCGCGGTGTTCGGCGTGCTGATGATCTTCGTGCAGCGGCTGCTCGCGAGCTCGCCGTTCCGCAAGGTCGGCACGCCGTGACCGACGACGATCCGCCCAAGCCCAAGCCCGAGCCCGACGCCGCCGAGTCGGTCTCGGTCGCGCCGATCGATCCGAGCCCGGCCGACGCCGCCCTCGCGCTCGACGACGATCCCGATGCGTCGGGCTCGATCCCGCTGGCCGACGAGGAGTCGTTCACCGAGCGAGCCTGGCGCGGCGTCCAGACCATCGGCCCCGCGGTCGCCGACGTCACCCGTCAGGTCGCCTACGCCCTGGGGCCGGCGTCGCCGTATCACCGCCACGACTTCATCGTGATCGCCCTCGCGGTCGCGGTGGTCGCGGTCGCCGGCTTCGGCCACCGCCGCATGGTGGTGCCGACGGTCGAGACCTTCTCGACCCGCGGCCTGACGTTCACCCGCCCCGCCAACTGGCTCGCGCCCGAGGAGGTGCCGCGGATCGCGCCGCGCCTGGTGCCGGTCCCGGCGCCGCGGCCGCGCCCGCCCGGCGCCGAGCTGCCGTACCACGTCGTCTACACGTCCTCGGCCGACTCCGACCTCCGCATGGAGGTGCGCATCGAGGAGCACCCGCCGTGGGGCAACATCATCACCAGCCTCGAGCTCGATCGCCGCACCCGCTGGGGCGAGCTGTACGCCGCCGACTCGAGCGCGGTGCTCACGCTCGGCCGCCACAGCTGGCTGCGCACGTCGTTCCGCTACGCGTTCGCGCCCAACAAGGGGGACGAGCCGCGCATCGGCACCGCGATCGAGCTGGCCACCGTCGATCGCGAGCGGCTGTACGCGGTGACCTTGTACGGACCGGCGCGGCGGATCGCGCGCCTCGCCGAGCTGATCACGCCGACCTTGCGGGTCGCGTCGCTCACCGGCATGCCGCTCGACACCAACTCGGGGCGGCTGCAGCCCAAGGTCCCCGACACGGTGCGCGCCGCGTTCGATCGCACCGTGATGGTGGTCGTCGCCGACGTCGTCGACGGCCGGCTCCGCGCGGTCGGCGGCGGCTCGGGCACGATCATCGGCGCCGACGGCTCAGTGCTGACCGCGCACCACGTCCTGGTCGATCCGACCCGCGGCCCGCACGCGGTGTTCCTGATCGCGCGCTACGTGTCGCGCGATCGACCGCCCGAGCTGGTGTGCGCGGGGAAGCCGAGCGCGTCGAAGCTCGCCCCCGAGCTCGACCTGGCGCTGGTGAAGTGCGAGCTCGATCTCGACGGGCGGCCGTGGTCGCCGCGGCTGTCGGCGGCGTGGCCGGCCCTGACCCAGCGCTTCGAGGCGCCGCTCGCGCCCGGCCAGCGGCTGTGGGTGCTCGGCTATCCCGACAGCGGCGGCGGCGGGCTCACCGTCGCCCAGGGCGCGGTGCAGGGCCTCACGGGCGACGACCTCGGCGCGGTCGATCACTACGTCAAGACCGACGCGATCGTCAGCTCGGGCAACTCGGGCGGCCCGGTCGTCGACGACAACGGCGTGCTGATCGGCGTCGCCAGCGCGTACCGCATCGCGACGTCGTCGAAGGGCGCGACGGTGCAGAGCACGACGATCGGCCTGGTCCGCCCGATCGCCGCGGCCGGTCAGCTGTTCGCGATCGTGCGCGCCGGCTGGACGCCGCGCGAGGGCCGCACCTCGACCGATCTGGAGCCGACCGCGATCGAGGCCGAGGCCGAGGGCATCCGGCTGTCGACCCGGATCGTCGCCGCCGCCAA